>NZ_CADFEF010000004.1:0-252561 GCF_902833125.1 Burkholderia sp. BCC1640
GAGGATCAGCTCGCGGCCATCAAGCGCCCACACTTATCGGCTGTTAATTTTTAAAGAGCATTTCTGCGAGAAACCTGAAGTTTCCCAGCAGCGCTGCGTTTTCAGCAGCAGAGAAGCGAGATTATGAACCGTCTTTTTCAGCTCGTCAACAACTTTCTGAACTGCTTCGTTGCGACGGCGGGGGTTCAACTTCGTGTGCGCCGGGGTTCGACAACCTGCCCTCGACCGCACCGCTTCCCTTCTCCTTCCGCGCCGCGTTTCCGTTAGCGCGAAAGAGGCGTGATTCTAAGCACCCGCCCCGGTCTCCGCAACCCCTTTGTGAAAATATTTTGAAAAAGCCCCCGTGCGCTACCGCGCACGGGGGCTTCAGGTTCGAGGGGCCAAGTCACGCCCGCTATCTCAAAGAAGTCGACGGTTCATCGCTCTTATATATAGAGCGACGTCACTTGCCACCGACTGCAGCCTGCAGCCGCTCCATCGGCACGGCATCGGCCATGGCCGTGTAACCCGCATCACTCGGATGAATGCCGTCGCCGCTGTCATACCGGCGCTGCAGCACACTCGGCCGAACCGGATCGCGCAGCACCGCGTCGAAGTCGACCACGCCATCGAATCCGCCGCCGCTCCGGATCCACCGGTTCACCTCGAGCCGGACCGCCTCGCGCCCGGCCGGCAACGCCGCAGGCGTGAGCGTCGCGCCAAAGACCTTCACACCCTGGCGATGCGCTGCCTCGATCAACCGGCGGTAGCCGTCGATCAACGAAGCGGCCGTGACCTGCGTATGCGGGTTGTCGCAATCGAGCCCCGCACGCGGCGGCATCGCCGCAAAGTTGATGTCGTTGATGCCGATCAGCACGATCACCGCCTTCACCCCCGAACGCGAAAGCGCATCGCGCTCGAACCGCGACGCCAGCGACGTGCCGTAGCATGCCGAATCGCTCAGCAGCCGATTGCCGCTGATCCCGAGATTCACGACACCGAGCGAATCCGAACCTGCCGCGGTCAGCCGGCGCGCCAGTGCATCCGGCCAACGATGATTGCGATTCAGGCTCGAGCGCAGCCCGTCGGTGATCGAGTCCCCGATCGCGGCGACACTCGCTCGCGCGGCGCCCGCCTCGACGGCCAGTTCGGTCACCCACGCATACTGGGTAAAGCGCGTGCGGAATGCGTCGGCGCCCGGATCGTTCACGTGATCGCCCGGCGCCGATACGTAATTGAGCTGGTTCGACACACGGTGCCACACGGTCATCCGCTGGTTTGCCCCCATCCGCAGACTGATCGCATAAGGCTGCCCGGCCGTCACGTCGATCGCCACCGGGTCGCTTTCGAGTTCCTGGCTCGGGGCGAGCGTCACCGACGCCTTGCCGCCGAAGCGCACGGCAGCACCCGTCGCGTCGGCAAGCGCCGCGCCGTCACCGGCGCGCGCGAGACTGGCCGCCTCGATCACCAGCGGCGCGCGACCGTAGGCGTTGCTGACACGAATCCGCGCGGCATGCCCGGAAACCGTCGGGTAGACGATCTGCCGAACGGTCCGCCCAGCCACGTCGGGCGCGCGGTAGAGCGGCGGCGGCGCAGCCAGGTCGGGAATCGGCTGCAACGCGGTCGCCCACGCAGCGACCCACCCGGCCGGTGCGGCCGAGACCGCGAGCGGCGACAGGAAAACGGATGCGCCCAGCACGGTCGCGACGAAACTGCTTCGAAATGACATCGGCGAAATCCTCATCGGAAAGCAGGCATTGTGCCGCAGAAGCCGCCCGTCCCACGCGCCGGACCGCCTTCCCGACCGGCGACCGCGCCCCTCGCCCCACGTTTACCCGAGTCCCGATGCAAATCCGCAAGAAATTTATTAACCGACCGGTCGGCTGGTTTATACTTCGCACACATTCAACCGGACGAGATCCTCCGCCATGTACACGCAATCCCTCGACATCCCCGGCAACGTCGCACCGCTCGACGCCGCAGCCGAGTCGCCCGAGCAGGCGCGGTTCGACGCGGTCATGGCCGCGGACGGCAAGATCGAACCGCAGGACTGGATGCCCGACGCCTATCGCAAGACGCTGGTCCGCCAGATTTCGCAGCACGCGCACTCGGAAGTCGTCGGCATGCTGCCGGAAGGCAACTGGATCTCGCGCGCGCCGAGCCTGAAGCGCAAGGCGATCCTGCTCGCGAAAGTCCAGGACGAAGCCGGTCACGGCCTCTATCTATATAGCGCGGCCGAAACGCTCGGCGTATCGCGCGACGCGCTGATCGACGCGCTGCACGCCGGCAAGGCGAAATACTCGAGCATCTTCAACTATCCGACGCCGACCTGGGCCGACGTCGGCGTGATCGGCTGGCTCGTCGACGGCGCCGCGATCATGAACCAGATCCCGCTGTGCCGCTGCACGTACGGCCCGTACGCGCGCGCGATGATCCGCGTGTGCAAGGAAGAGTCGTTCCACCAGCGCCAAGGCTTCGATGCGCTGCTGTCGATGATGAAGGGCACCGACGCGCAGCGCGCGATGGTCCAGCAGGCGGTGAACCGCTGGTGGTGGCCGGTGCTGATGATGTTCGGGCCGAGCGATGCGGATTCGGTCCACAGCAACCAGTCCGCGAAATGGGGCATCAAGCGGATCTCGAACGACGACCTGCGGCAGAAGTTCGTCGACGCGACGGTCGACCAGGCAAAGGTGCTCGGCGTGACGCTGCCCGATCCGGACCTGAAATGGAACGAGGCGCGCGGCCACCACGACTACGGCGCGATCGACTGGGATGAATTCTGGCGCGTCGTCAACGGCGACGGCCCGTGCAACAAGGAGCGCCTCGCGACCCGCGTGAAGGCGCACGACGACGGTGCGTGGGTGCGCGAAGCCGCGCTCGCGCACGAAGCCAAGCGCCGCGCCCGCGCCGAACAGCACGCCGCCTGAGCGGCAACCATCGAATACAGGATTCAGGAGAGAGAGTGATGAACAAGGAATGGCCGATCTGGGAAGTGTTCGTGCGCAGCAAGCAGGGCCTCGACCACAAGCATTGCGGCAGCCTGCACGCGGCCGACGCGTCGATGGCGCTGCGCATGGCGCGCGACGTCTACACGCGCCGCCAGGAAGGCGTGAGCATCTGGGTGGTGCCGTCGTCGGCGATCACCGCGTCGGATCCGGCCGAGAAGGCCGAGCTGTTCGAACCGGCGGGCGACAAGATCTACCGTCACCCGACGTTCTACACGCTGCCCGACGAAGTCAATCACATGTAACGCCCGCGCCATGACGATCACGCCCGAACACCTCTCCTACGTGCTGCGCCTCGCGGACAACGCGCTGATCCTCGGTCAGCGCAACGCCGAATGGTGCGGCCACGGCCCGATCCTCGAGGAAGACATCGCGCTCACCAACATGAGCCTCGACCTCATCGGCCAGGCTCGCATGCTGTATACGCACGCAGCCGACCTCGACCGCCAACTGAACGGCGCGGCGAAGACGGAAGACGATTACGCGTACTTCCGCGCCGAGCGCGAATTCGCGAACTTCACGCTCGCCGAGCTGCCGCACTACGGCCCGATCGCCGGCACCGCGCACGCCGACAAGGACTACGCGGTGACCATCGTGCGCAATTTCCTCTACGCGACGCTGATGCTGCACGTGTGGACCGCGCTCGAAACGTCGACGGACGCGCAACTCGCCGCGATCGCCGCGAAATCGGTGAAGGAAACCCGCTATCACGTGCAGCATGCGCGCGAATGGCTGGTGCGCCTCGGCGACGGCACCGACGAATCGCATCGCCGTGCACAGGCCGCGCTCGACTACCTGATTCCGTATACGCGCGAGTTCTTCGCGGCCGACACGATCGACGACGCGGTTTCCGCACCGGGCATCGGCCCGGCGCCGGCCGCGCTCGAAGCCGCATGGCGCGCGGACGTGGACGATGCGCTCGCGGAAGCGACGCTCACCCTGCCCGCGCCCGTGCAGCACGTGACGACCGGCAAGCAGGGCGAGCACTCGGAACACATGGGCTACCTGCTGGCGGAAATGCAGAGCCTCGCGCGCCAGCACCCCGGCGCGAGCTGGTAACCGGCCGACCCAACGGAGCCCGACGATGTCCGTCCAGACCGCCGCACCCGCCGACGCCGCACCCGCCGCGCACCGCAACGATCCGTTGCTCGCGCGCGCGTGGGACGTGCTCGAAGCCGTGCCCGATCCCGAGATTCCGGTCGTGTCGATCCGCGAGCTCGGCATTCTGCGCGACGTCCGTCGCGCGGACGACGGCCTGCTCGAAGTCGTGATCACGCCGACCTACTCCGGCTGTCCGGCGATGTCGCAGATCGCCGAGGACATCGCCGCGGCGATGCACGCCGCCGACCTGCCACCGCACCGGATCGAGACGGTGCTCGCGCCCGCGTGGACGACCGACTGGATCACCCAGGAAGCGCGCGACAAGCTGCGCGCGTACGGCATCGCGCCGCCCGTCGGCCAGTGCGCCAGCGCCGCGCCGCGGGAAAACGTCGTACGTTTCGTGCCGCGCCCCGTCGCGGCGCCCGTCTGCCCGCGCTGCGGTTCCGCCCGCACCGAGCGTCTCGCGCAATTCGCATCCACGGCCTGCAAGGCGTTGTATCGCTGTGTCGACTGCCGCGAACCCTTCGACTACTTCAAACCTTATTGACCATGGCGACCCCGCAATTTCACCCGCTGCGTATCCGCGACGTGCGCCCCGAGACCGCCGACGCCGTCACCGTCTCCTTCGACGTGCCGCCCGAGTTGCGCGACGCGTACCGCTTCACGCAGGGCCAGTTCGTCACGCTGAAGACCCACATCGACGGCGAGGAAACGCGCCGCTCGTACTCGATCTGCGTCGGCACGACCGACTACGACCGCGACGGCGAACTGCGCATCGGCATCAAGCGCGTGCGCGGCGGCCGGTTTTCGAACTTCGCGTTCGACACGCTGAAGCCCGGCCACACGATCGACGTGATGACGCCGGACGGCCGCTTCTTCACGCACCTGAACGCCGACCACGGCAAGCAGTACGTCGCGTTCTCCGGCGGATCGGGCATCACGCCGGTGCTCGCGATCGTGAAGACGACGCTCGAGCTCGAGCCGCGCAGCACGTTCACATTGGTCTACGGCAACCGCAGCGTCGACGCGATCATGTTCGCCGAGGAGCTCGAGGACCTGAAGAACCGCTACATGAACCGCTTCGTCCTGTATCACGTTCTGTCGGACGACCAGCAGGACGTCGAGCTCTTCAACGGCGTGCTCGACCAGGCGAAATGCGCGGAATTCCTCGCCACGCTGACGCCGGCCGACGCGATCGACGAAGCGTTCATCTGCGGCCCCGCGCCGATGATGGACGCGGCCGAAGCCGCGCTGAAGGCAGCCGGCGTGCCGCAGGCAAAGGTGCATGTCGAGCGGTTCGGGACGCCGCTGCCGCAGGCGGGCGCGCCCGTCGTCGAGATCACCGACCAGACGCCGGCCGCCGACCTCGAAATCGTGCTCGACGGCAAGAAGCGCAAGCTGCGCCTGCCGTACGAAGGCGTGAGCCTGCTCGACGTCGGCCTGCGCGCGGGCCTCGCGCTGCCGTACGCGTGCAAGGGCGGCGTATGCTGCACGTGCCGCGCGAAGGTGGTCGAAGGCGAAGTCCGAATGGAGAAGAACTACACGCTCGAGGAACACGAAGTGAAGGACGGCTTCGTGCTCACGTGCCAGTGCCACCCGATCAGCGACAAGGTCGTCGTGAGCTTCGACGAGCGTTGAGCGACGTCGCGCCGGCGCGGTGCGCCGGTTTCTCGTCGTCACACATCTCGCTTACACTAGGGGCCGCCGGCCGGCTGGACGTCGCAACGTCCGCCCGGCCGGCGGTTTTCTTTTGTTGATGACAGGCCGATGAGTACCATTCACGTGATTCAGGGCGGCACCGCCGCCGCGTCGCTGCGCGAGGCCCTCGCGCAAGCCGGACGCGACGAGCGCGTCGTCGGATTGCTCGACGATCTCGCGGTCGGGCCGCTGAAGGGCGCCGACGAGACGCCCGACACGCGCGCCGCCTTCTGGCAGCGCGTGCTCGGCGACCAGATTCCCGACTGGCATGCGGAGATCGAAGCTGAATTCACGCGCCTCGACCAGCTCGCGATGGATACGGACCAAGTGGTCGTCTGGCACGCACCGAGCGTCGGCGACAAGCTGCTGTTGCGCCGCGTCGCCTATCATCTGCGCAACGTGCCGCAACGGCTGAACGAGGTGCGGTTGTCGGCCGCGGACCTCGACGCCCCGCAGCGCGCGGCGCTGACCCGCACCGACCAGGCCTGTTCGACCGGGATGTTCTCGCCGGCGGCACTCGCCCGCAAACGGCCGGCGGCCGCGCCGATCTCGGTACTGCGCATCGGGCGCCTCGCGCTCGAATGGCAGGAGGCGAAGCACCTGAATGCCGAACTGCGTTACTGGGTCAGCAACACGATCAAGAGCGGCCACTACGCAGACCTCGACGCGCTGATCGTCGCGCACGCGGAAACCACCTGGCTGCCCGCGCGACGCGTCGTCGGCGGCATCATGGCCGGGGCCGACCGCGGTGGGCTGTTCGTCAGCGACTCGATCGCCTGGTGGCGCTGCCGCGAACTCGCGGCCGCCGGCCGGCTCGAGCTGCAGGACGACGCGCCGGCCGCCCTTTCTTCCACGCAGGTGCGCGCGGCAGCCGCGCCTCGCTAACGCCACAACTTTCGCATTCGACCATGGCCCGTACCCGAGCGCCCGACCACGAATCCCAGCGCGAACAGATCCTCGATCTCGCCGCCGAGAAATTCGCGCAGACGAGCTATCCGAGCACGTCGATGTCCGATCTCGCGACCGCGAGCGGCACGTCGAAGGCACGTCTCTATCACTATTACGAGAGCAAGGAAGCGATCCTGTTCGACCTGCTCGACCGCTACACGAAGCGCTTGATGCTGATCATCGCCGAGGTCGAAGGCGCGAGCCAGCGGCGCGGCCTCAGCGAGCGCGACGCGTTCGCCGAGCTGGTGCGCGCATTTCTCGCCGAATACGAGACGTCGCACAGCCGCCATGTCGCGCTGCTCAACGACGTGAAGTACCTCGAGGACGCGCAGCGCGAAATCGTGCTCGACCGCCAGCGCGACATCGTCGCGGCGTTCGCGCGCCAGCTCGCGCGGGCCTATCCGGACCGAATCTCGAAGGAAAACCAGACGTCGGTCACGATGATGGTGTTCGGGATGATCAACTGGACGTTCACATGGCTCAAGCCGGGTGGCCGCCTCGGTTACCGCGACTTCGCCGAACAGGTGATCGACCTGATGGAACACGGACTGTCGCCCGGCGCGTGATTGCCGCGCAGCAGCATGCGTTGCGCGGCGGGCACACTGCGACCGGCCACTGCACGTTTCATATGATGAATTTTAAATCAGTGGAAAATCAAATAGATAGAGGATTAACTAAGCGGATTTAGAATTCACCCTCAGCACAAATAACGTCAAATACGGGTTTTCCCCAACCCCACTCAGGTAAAATGCGCTGCATTGCACAAGTCACTGGTGCAGCCACACACTGAGGAACCCACGATGAACACGCAACTCAACCGCCGTGCCGATGCAGTCGGCCACGCCGGTACTGCGCCGGTTCTCGTCAGGGAACTGGCTTCCAAAGACCGTGAGCAAATGCTCACCCACTTTCTCTCGCTCAACGAAGAGGACCGCCTGCTGCGCTTCGGCCAAATGGTGCCCGACCACGTGATCGAGAACTATGTCCGTACGATCGACTTCGGTCGCGACACGGTGTTCGGCGTGTTCGACCATGCGCTCGAGCTGATCGGCGTCGGCCACCTGGCGTACCTGCCCGCCGATGGCGACAAGCGCACGGCCGAATTCGGCGTGTCGGTGCTCGAAAGCGCCCGCGGCCGCGGCGTCGGCTCGAAGCTGTTCGAGCGCGCGGCGATCCGCAGCCGCAACACCCGCGTGACGATGCTGTACATGCATTGCCTGTCGCGCAACGCGACGATGATGCACATCGCGAAGAAGTCCGGGATGCGGATCGAATACGCATACGGCGAGGCCGATGCGTACCTGTCGCTGCCACCGGCCGACCATTCGACGATCCTCGCCGAAATGCTGCAGGAGCAGGCCGCGGTATTCGACTACGCGCTCAAGCGCCAGGCGCACCGCACGTCGAAGTTCATCGAATCGCTGATGCCCGCCGCGCTGACGGCGTAACATCGGCCGACCGGGTTGCCTCGCGGGGCGCCCGGCCAACCTTCCCTTTCTTGCTTCCCGGCGCCACGCGCTAACGCACCGACCGGATCGGCAACGCCGTCGTTTCCTTGAAGCACTCGAGCGAGAAGCTCGTCTTCACGTCGATCACCGACGGATGGTGCAGCAAATGCTCCTGCACGAACCGGGAGAAATGCGCCATGTCCTCGACCTGCACGCGCAGCAGGTAATCCATGTCGCCCGTCATCGCATGGCACGCGACCACTTCCGGCCAGGTCTGCACGGCCGCGCGGAACAGTTCCGCGTGGGTCGCGCCCGCGCGCGCCGACGTCTCGTCGGCACGGACCGGCACCACGCCGCCGCGCTTCTCGAGCCGCACGCTCACGTACGCGAGCAGGTCGAGCCCGAGCTTCTGCGGATCGAGCAGCGCGACGTAGCCGGTGATCACGCCGATCTCCTCGAGCCGACGGATCCGCCGCAGGCACGGGCTCGGCGACAGGTTCACGCGCTCGGCGATCTCCTGGTTCGACAGGCGGCCGTTTTCCTGAAGAATCGCGAGAATCCGCCGGTCGATGGCATCCAATTCGGCTTGCGCCATCTTCTGCCCTCCAATGATTGTTCAGAGACTGGAAATTGCGCCATCGTAGGCATGGACGATTAAGTTCGCAAGTTTCCGCTCGCGCCCGCCCGCTACACTTTGTCGCACGTACCGATTCGTTGCGCACGCCGACGCGTGTGCCGCGTTCGACATCGAACCGGGCCGCGCACGCGCACGTCGCGCCGGCCGATCGCCCCGCACAGGAGACACGACATGCAGATCCCCAACTGGGACAACCCCGTCGGCACCGACGGCTTCGAATTCATCGAATACACCGCTCCGGATCCGAAAGCGCTCGGACAACTGTTCGAACGGATGGGTTTCACCGCGATCGCGCGCCATCGCCACAAGGACGTGACGGTCTACCGCCAGGGCGACATCAACTTCATCATCAACGCCGAACCCGATTCGTTCGCGCAACGCTTCGCGCGGCTGCACGGCCCGTCGATCTGCGCGATCGCGTTCCGCGTGCAGGACGCCGCGAAGGCGTACAAGCACGCGCTCGATCTCGGCGCATGGGGCTTCGACAACAAGACGGGCCCGATGGAGCTGAACATCCCGGCGATCAAGGGCATCGGCGATTCGCTGATCTATTTCGTCGACCGCTGGCGCGGCAAGAACGGCGCGCAGCCGGGCGCGATCGGCGACATCAGCATCTACGACGTCGACTTCGAGCCGATCGCCGGCGCGAACCCGAATCCGGTCGGCCATGGCCTCACCTACATCGACCACCTGACGCACAACGTGCATCGCGGCCGCATGCAGGAATGGGCCGAGTTCTACGAGCGCCTGTTCAACTTCCGCGAAGTGCGCTACTTCGACATCGAAGGCAAGGTGACGGGCGTGAAGTCGAAGGCGATGACGTCGCCGTGCGGCAAGATCCGGATCCCGATCAACGAGGAAGGCTCGGACACGGCCGGCCAGATCCAGGAATACCTCGACGCGTACCACGGCGAAGGCATCCAGCACATCGCGCTCGGCACGAACGACATCTACGGCGCGGTCGACGGCCTGCGCGGCACGGGCGTGAAGCTGCTCGACACGATCGACACGTATTACGAGCTGGTCAACCGCCGCGTGCCGAACCACGGCGAATCGCTGGACGAACTGAAGAAGCGCAAGATCCTGATCGACGGCGCCCGCGACGACCTGCTGCTGCAGATCTTCACCGAGAACCAGATCGGCCCGATCTTCTTCGAGATCATCCAGCGCAAGGGCAATCAGGGCTTCGGCGAAGGCAACTTCAAGGCGCTGTTCGAATCGATCGAACTCGATCAGATCCGCCGCGGCGTGGTCCAGGACAAGGCCTGACGCAGACGGCCGCGCGGGCGCCCGGCAGCCGGTGCCGCGCGCGCCTCGGCGGCACAATGAAAAAAGGGCGGGAATCTTGCGATTCCCGCCCTTTTGTCTTTTGTATCGTTGCGGCGCGGCCCAACGGCCGCGCGAACGGATCAACGCACGTTCGCCTTCGACACGACGACGCGCGCGGCCGCCGGTTGCGCATCGGCGGCCTGCGCCGGCGCGATCTGACGCATCTGCGCGCCGGCTGCCGCGAGTGCGCTCGCGCCTTGCGCGTGCACCGGGCCGGTCATCGCGAAAAACGCCGCGGACACGATCAGGAAACTCTGGATATGACGTGTGTTCATTGCACCTCCTTTAAAACTGCCGGCGCCTCCCCGGTTGCGTCGAAACGTGCCGACGCGGCCGGGCACCTCCGGCAGGCCGACAAGATTAACGGCATTTGTACGAAGATGGGACCGGCTTTACATGCTTTTACATGATGTAACGCATCGCCGCGCGCCGTTTCGTCGACGCGTCGCTGCCCGTCGGCCGGTGGGCGGCGGGTTTATCCCAGTGCTACCATCACTCAAAACCGGCCAATATGCCGGCCACTGCCGACACGTCCACAAGACGTCGACGCAATCGAAGCTTTGGTGATCCCAAACTGGGTGGAGGAGACAGTTAATGAATGCCCCGCTAGACGCAGGCCAACGCGCGTCGCTCGAAGCCGCGCTGAAGTCCGTCACGCTTGACGACAAATACACGCTCGAACGCGGCCGCGCTTACATGAGCGGCATCCAGGCGCTCGTGCGCCTGCCGATGTTGCAGCAGGAACGCGACCGCGCCGCCGGCCTCAACACGGCCGGCTTCATCTCCGGTTATCGCGGCTCGCCGCTCGGCGGCCTCGACCTCTCGCTCTGGAAGGCCAAGCAGCACCTCGCGGCCCACCAGATCGTCTTCCAGCCCGGTCTCAACGAAGATCTCGCCGCCACCGCCGTTTGGGGCTCGCAGCAGGTGAACCTGTATCCCGGCGCGAAGCACGACGGCGTGTTCGGCATGTGGTACGGCAAGGGCCCGGGTGTCGACCGCACCGGCGACGTCTTCAAGCACGCGAACTCGGCCGGCTCGTCGCAGCACGGCGGCGTGCTCGTGCTCGCCGGCGACGACCACGCGGCGAAATCGTCGACGCTCGCGCACCAGTCCGAACACATCTTCAAGGCCTGCGGGCTGCCGGTGCTGTTCCCGTCCAACGTGCAGGAATATCTCGACTTCGGCCTGCACGGCTGGGCGATGAGCCGCTACTCGGGCCTGTGGGTCGCGCTCAAGTGCGTGACGGACGTGGTTGAATCGTCGGCATCGGTCGACATCGACCCGCATCGCACCGAGATCGTGCTGCCGACGGACTTCATCCTGCCGGAAGGCGGCCTGAACATCCGCTGGCCGGACCCGCCGCTCGTCCAGGAAGCGCGGCTGCTCGACTACAAGTGGTACGCAGCGCTCGCGTACGTGCGCGCGAACAAGCTCGACCGGATCGAGATCGACTCGCCGAATGCGCGCTTCGGGATCATGACGGGCGGCAAGGCGTACCTCGACGTGCGCCAGGCACTGACGGACCTCGGCCTCGACGACGAAACCTGCGCGCGGATCGGCATCCGCCTGTACAAGGTCGGCTGCGTATGGCCGCTCGAGGCGCAGGGCGCGCAGGCATTCGCGCGCGGCCTCGACGAAATCCTCGTCGTCGAGGAAAAGCGCCAGATCCTCGAATACGCGATCAAGGAAGAACTGTACAACTGGCCCGATGCGCAGCGCCCGCGCGTGTTCGGCAAGTTCGACGAGAAGGACGGCGCCGGCGGCGAATGGTCGGTGCCGATGGGCAACTGGCTGCTGCCCGCGCACTACGAACTGTCGCCCGCGATCATCGCGAAGGCGATCGCGACGCGCCTCGAGAAGTTCGAGCTGCCGTCCGACGTGCGCGCACGCATCGCCGCGCGGCTCGCGGTGATCAACGCGAAGGAAATGGCGCTCGCGAAGCCGCACGTGCAGACTGAGCGCAAGCCGTGGTTCTGCTCGGGCTGCCCGCACAACACGTCAACCAACGTGCCGGAAGGCTCGCGCGCGATCGCCGGAATCGGCTGCCACTACATGACGGTCTGGATGGACCGCAACACGAGCACCTTCAGCCAGATGGGCGGCGAAGGCGTGCCGTGGATCGGCCAGGCGCCGTTCACGGACGAGAAGCACGTATTCGCGAACCTCGGCGACGGCACCTATTTCCACTCGGGCCTGCTGGCGGTGCGCGCGGCGATCTCGTCGAAGGCGAACATCACCTACAAGATCCTCTACAACGACGCGGTCGCGATGACGGGCGGCCAGCCGGTCGACGGCGTGCTGACGGTGCCGCAGATCACGCACCAGCTCGCGTCCGAAGGCGCGAAGAAGATCGTGATCGTCACCGACGAACCGGAGAAGTACGACAGCCAGAAGGCGCTGCTCGCGCCGGGCGTGACGATCCATCACCGCGACCAGCTCGACGACGTGCAGCGCGAGCTGCGGGAGATCGAAGGCACGACGATCCTGATCTACGACCAGACCTGCGCGACCGAGAAGCGCCGCCGCCGCAAGCGCGGCACGTATCCGGATCCGGCGAAGCGCGTCGTGATCAACGACGCTGTGTGCGAAGGCTGCGGCGACTGCTCGGTGAAGTCGAACTGCCTGTCGGTCGAGCCGCTGGAAACCGAATTCGGCACGAAGCGCCAGATCAACCAGTCGAGCTGCAACAAGGACTTCTCGTGCGTGAAGGGCTTCTGCCCGAGCTTCGTCACGGTCGAAGGCGGCCAGTTGAAGAAGCCCAAGGCCGTGTCGGTGGACGGCGGTGCGCTGCCGCCGATTCCGGAGCCGACGCTGCCGGCGATCGACCGTGCATACGGCGTGCTCGTCACGGGCGTGGGCGGCACGGGCGTCGTCACCATCGGCGCGCTGCTCGGGATGGCCGCGCACCTGGAGAACAAGGGCGTGACCGTGCTCGACGTCACGGGTCTCGCGCAGAAGGGCGGCGCCGTGATGAGCCACGTGCAGATCTCGCACGCGCCGACCGACATCCACGCGACGCGGATCGCGATGGGCGAAGCCGACCTCGTGATCGGCTGCGACGCGATCGTCACGGCCGGCGACGAATGCACGTCGCGGATGCGGCACGACACGACGCGCGTAGTCGTCAACAGCGCGCAGACGCCGACCGCCGAGTTCATCAAGAACCCGAACTGGGCGTTCCCGGGCCTGTCCGCGGAAAACGACATCCGCGCGGCGGCGGGTGAAGCCGTCGACTTCATCGACGCGAACCGCTTCGCGGTCGCGCTGCTCGGCGACGCGATCTACACGAACCCATTCGTGCTCGGCTACGCGTGGCAGAAGGGCTGGCTGCCGCTCACGCTCGCGTCGCTCCAACGCGCGATCGAGCTGAACGCGGTGTCGGTCGAGAAGAACCGTGCGGCGTTCGACTGGGGCCGCCGCGCCGCGCACGACCTCGCGAGCGTGAAGCAGGCTGCGGCCGGCGACGCCCGCCCCGCGCAAGGCGCGACGGTGATCGCGCTGCATACGAAGAAGGCGGTCGACGCACTGATCGCGAAGCGCGTGGCGTTCCTCACGGCGTACCAGAACGCCGCGTATGCGTCGCGCTATGCGGCCTTCGTCGACACGGTGCGGGCAGCCGAACGCGCGCTGGCGGACGGCGACGCCGCGCAGGAGCCGCTGACCGAAGCGGTCGCGCGCAACCTGTTCAAGCTGATGGCGTACAAGGACGAATACGAGGTCGCGCGGCTGCAGTCCGATCCGGCGTTCCTCGCGCGCCTGTCGTCGCAGTTCGAAGGCGACTGGAAACTGAAGTTCCACCTCGCGCCGCCGCTGTTCGCGAAGACGGACGCGCACGGCCATCTCGTGAAGAAGGCCTACGGCCCGTGGATGCTGTCGGCGTTCCGGTTGCTGGCGAAGGCGAAGTTCCTGCGCGGCACGGGCCTCGACCCGTTCGGCCGCACCGAGGAGCGCCGCACCGAGCGCGCCCTGATCGGCGAGTACGAAGCGCTGATCGGCGAGGTGCTGACCAGGCTGAACGCGGCCAACCGCCCGCTCGCGCTCGAGCTGGCGGCGCTGCCGGACGGCATTCGCGGCTACGGCCACGTGAAGGAGAACAACCTGCGCGCGGTTCGCCAGAAGTGGACCACGTTGCTCGCGAAGTGGCGTTCGCCGACGGGCGGGCAGTCGCGCCAGCAGGTCGCGTAACGGCGCGCGGCGGGCGTTCGTAGTCGGGACGTCCGCCACCGCGCGGTGGCGGTTCATAAAAAAACGCCACGGAACGCAGGTTCCGTGGCGTTTTTCATTGCGCCGCGCGCGATGCGCGGCACACGCGGGCGCGAACTTACTTCGTGTTCGCGTTCGCGGCGGCCACTGCCGTCATATTGATGATCCGGCGCACGGTCGCGGCCGGCGTCAGGATGTGGACCGGCTTCGCCGCGCCGAGCAGGAGCGGGCCGACCGTCACGCCTTCGCCGCCGACCATCTTCAGCAGGTTGTACGCGATGTTCGCCGCTTCGACGTTCGGCATGATCAGCAGGTTCGCTTCGCCCGACAGCGTCGTGCCCGGGAATGCGGCCTTGCGGACCGCTTCCGACAGCGCCGCGTCGCCGTGCATTTCGCCGTCGACCTCGAGGTTCGGCGCACGCTCGCTGATCAGCTTGCGGGCTTCGGCCATGCGGCGCGACGACGCCGACGGCGCGCTGCCGAAGTTCGAATTCGACAGCAGCGCGGCCTTCGGCACGATGCCGAAGCGCTCGATCTCGGCGGCCGCCTGGATCGTCATGTCGGCGAGCTGTTCGGCGCTCGGCAGTTCGTTCACGTACGTGTCGCACAGGAACAGGTTGCGGCCCGGCAGCATCAGCAGGTTCATCGCCGCGAAGTGCTCGGCGCCCTTCGCACGGCCCAGCACCTGCTCGATGAACTTCAGGTGCGTGTGGTACGTGTCGATCATCCCGCAGATCATCCCGTCCGCATCGCCCAGATGCACGAGCATCGCGCCGATCAGCGTGTTGAACTTGCGCAGCGCGGCCTTCGCGACTTCCGGCGTGACGCCGTCACGCGCGCCGATCTCGTGGTACGCCTGCCAGTAGCGGTGGTAGCGCGTGTCGTCTTCCGGATTCACGATCTCGAAATCGACGCCGGCCTTCAGCTTCGAGCCGATCTTCGCGAGGCGCATCTCGACGACCGACGGACGGCCGACGATGATCGGCTTCGCGATCTTTTCCTGCAGCACGAACTGCGCGGCGCGCAGCACGCGCTCGTCCTCGCCCTCGGCGAACACGATGCGCGCCTGCTTCTTCTTCGCGGTCGCGAACACCGGGCGCATCACCATGCCGGTGCGGTAGACGGTCGCGCCGAGCTGCTCGCGGTATGCGTCCATGTCCTGGATCGGACGCGTGGCGACGCCCGAATCCATCGCGGCCTGCGCGACGGCCGGCGCGATCTTGATGATCAGGCGCGGATCGAACGGCTTCGGAATCAGGTATTCCGGCCCGAACTCGAGCGAGTGGCCTTCATACGCCTTCGCGACTTCCTCGCTCTGGTCGGTTTCCTCGGCCAGCTCGGCGATCGCGCGCACGCACGCGAGCTTCATTTCTTCCGTGATCGTCGTCGCGCCGACGTCGAGCGCGCCGCGGAAGATGAACGGGAAGCACAGCACGTTGTTGACCTGGTTCGGGTAGTCCGAACGGCCGGTCGCGACGATCGCGTCCGGGCGCACGGCCTTCGCGTCTTCCGGGCGGATTTCCGGTTCCGGGTTCGCGAGCGCCAGGATCAGCGGGCGGTCGCCCATCGTCTTGACCATGTCCTGCTTCAGCACGCCCGCACTCGAGCAGCCGAGGAACACGTCCGCGCCGACGATCGCGTCGGCGAGCGTGCGCGCGTCGGTGGTCGCCGCATAGCGCTGCTTCGACGGGTCGAGGTTGCCGCGCCCTTCGTAGATCACGCCCTTCGAGTCGGCGACGAGGATGTTCGACTTCGTGAGGCCGAGGTTCACCAGCAGGTCCAGACACGCGATCGCCGCCGCGCCCGCGCCCGAGCATACGAGCTTCACTTCGGACAACTTCTTGCCGACCACCTTCAGGCCGTTCAGGATCGCTGCCGACGCGATGATCGCGGTGCCGTGCTGGTCGTCGTGGAAGACGGGGATCTTCATGCGCTCGCGCAGCTTCTGCTCGATGTAGAAGCATTCCGGCGCCTTGATGTCCTCGAGGTTGATGCCGCCGAGCGTCGGCTCGAGCATCGCGATCGCCTCGACGAGCTTGTCGGGGTCGGATTCCGACAGTTCGATGTCGAACACGTCGATGCCCGCGAACTTCTTGAACAGGCAGCCCTTGCCTTCCATCACCGGCTTCGCGGCCAGCGGGCCGATGTTGCCGAGGCCCAGCACGGCCGTGCCGTTCGTGATGACGCCGACGAGGTTGCCGCGCGACGTGTACTTCTGCGCGTCGAGCGGATCAGCGTGGATCGCCTCGCACGCGGCGGCGACGCCCGGCGAATACGCGAGCGACAGATCGAGCTGGTTCGACAGCGGCTTGGTCGGGGTGACCGAAATCTTGCCGGGTTTCGGGTTCAGGTGATAAGCGAGAGCGGCCTGCTTCAGTTGTTCGTCCATGATTGACCTGCGAGAGACATGCGAAATTTTGACGGTTCAGTACACAGCACCTTGAGCCGCGTCTGCTTGAATCGAAGGGGTGGTCGACTGCGAGACGGCACGCAGCGCGCCGGGTCGGCACGCCATCGAACCTTGGCGGGTAGCAAGAGGAAAGTACAAAGTACTGAACGATTTCTAAGGGTCGCCTAGTGTACACCCCCTAAATGCCGTCCGTTGGTGCGCCGCCGCATCCTCCGCATCAGCATCGAGGCGATCGCGCCCCGTTTGTTTCGCCGGTGGTGAGCCGCACGCCGAACCTGCGGGAATTCCGCCGAAAACCGGCCTGGATCGGGTAAAATAGCGGGCTACGCGCGCAGCGATGCGGTCGGCCCGCCGATCGCACCCCGGCCCCTCGGGCAGGTTCCCCTTGCTGCGCCACCGGGCCCGCGCCCGCTCTTCGCTCATCACCCAAGGAATGCCCATGACAGGCTACGATCGTCAGTCGATCTCGGATACGACCGCCAAAATCCTGCTCGAAGTGCAGGCGGTGCACTTCAATGCCGAAAAACCGTTCATCTTCACGTCCGGCTGGGCAAGCCCCGTCTATATCGACTGCCGCAAGTTGATCTCGTATCCGCGCGTGCGTCGTGCGCTGATGGAAATGGCTGAAACGACGATCATGCGCGACGTCGGTTTCGAGCAGATCGACTCGGTGGCGGGCGGCGAGACGGCCGGCATCCCGTTCGCGGCATGGCTCGCGGATCGGATGATGGTGCCGATGCAGTACGTTCGCAAGAAGCCGAAGGGTTTCGGCCGCAACGCGCAGATCGAGGGTCATCTGGAAGAAGGCTCGCGCGTGCTGCTCGTGGAAGACCTGACGACCGACAGCCGCAGCAAGATCAACTTCGTCAATGCGCTGCGCACCGCGGGCGCGACGGTGAACCACTGCTTCGTGCTGTTCCACTACAACATCTTCAAGGAAAGCGTGTCGGTCCTGAAGGACATCGACGTCGACCTGCACGCGCTGGCGACCTGGTGGGACGTGCTGCGCGTCGCGAAGGCATCGGGCTACTTCGAGACCAAGACGCTCGACGAAGTCGAGAAGTTCCTGCACGCGCCGGCCGAGTGGTCGGCCGCGCACGGCGGCGCGACGGCCCCGAAGGAGTAATTGCCGGGCCGGCACGCAGCCGGCACCCTGGCCGAAAAAGCCGCTCGCCTGATCGCGAGCGGTTTTTTTTCGTCCACCGATGCGCATCGGGGGCGGACCGAATCGCGGGCCGCGGCATGCATCGCTCATCGAACCCTAATGCTAGACTTGATCCATCGTCGCCATCAGCTGCGCGGGCAACGCACAACGCCAACAATGCCGGGAGCATCGGCCCGGCCCACGTGACGGGAGAAGCGCCATATGCGTGTGGATCGCCGGATCACTTCGCCTGCGTCCCCGGGTCGTCCTTCGCCGTTCTTCGCCGCCCTTCCCTGCGCCGCCGCGTGCGTCGCGTTCGCCGTCCTGCCCGCGCGGGCGGAAGGCCCGTTCACCGTGTCGAGCAACGACCTGACGCCCGGCGGGCGCGTCAGCGCCGCGAACGTGTTCGACCGCGGCGACTGCAAGGGCGACAACCGTTCGCCGCAGCTCAGCTGGCGCAACCCGCCCCCCGGCACGCACGGCTACGCGATCACGATCTTCGATCCCGATGCGCCGGGGCACGGCTGGTGGCACTGGGCCGTCGCCGGCATCCCGGCGAGCGTCACGAGCTTGCCGGCCGACGCGAGCGCGTCGGGCTTCCTGCGCCGCATCGGCGCGAGCGAGGCGCGCAACGACTTCGGGGTCGACGGCTACGGCGGCCCGTGCCCGCCGCCCGGCAAGCCGCACCGCTACGTGATCACCGTCTATGCGCTGAAGGGCACGGACCTGCGCGTCGCACAAGGGCGCCCCGCACCGATGTTCGAGCACGAGATCGGCACGCTGGCGATCGGCACCGCACAGCTCACGGTCACTTACGGACAGTGAGCGCTCATGCGCCGCCGCCTGCCCCGTTGCGCGTGTCTCCGGCCGCGATCGCCCGCGCCCGCGAATTTCCCCACGCCGCGTGCGTGCTTTTCTCCCGTCATTTCGGCTTGCTAGACTCGGCGGCACCGGTCGCGGCATCCCGCCGCGCATCCGTCGCGCCGCCCGACCGCGGCGCGTGACGCGGCAGGCCGCGGCGCCCGCCGTGTCGTTCCCTTCCGGAGAACGCTTCATGTCGAACATCGTCATCGTCTATCACAGCGGCTACGGTCACACGCAGAAACTGGCCGAAGCCGTCCACGCAGGCGCGCAGGACGCCGGCGCCACCGCACGCCTGATCGCCGTCGGCGAACTCGACGACGCGGGCTGGGCCGCGCTCGACGCGGCGGACGCGATCGTCTTCGGCGCGCCGACCTACATGGGCGGCCCGTCCGCGCAGTTCAAGCAGTTCGCCGATGCCACATCGAAACCGTGGTTCACGCAGAAATGGAAGGACAAGATCGCCGCCGGCTTCACGAACTCCGCGACGATGAACGGCGACAAGTTCTCGACGATTCAGTATTTCGTCACGCTGGCGATGCAACATGGAATGGTGTGGGTCGGCACGGGCATGATGCCGGCCAACTCGAAGGCGGCCACCCGCAACGACATCAACTACGTCGGCGGCTTCACGGGCCTGCTCGCGCAGTCGCCGGCGGACGCGACGCCCGACGAGGGCCCGCTGCCCGGCGACCTCGAGACCGCGAAGGCGTTCGGCCGGCGCGTCGCCGACGCGATCGCCCGCTGGCTGGCCGGCGGCCGCTGAACGCGGCGGCACGCGCGCCCGCTCGCGCCGCCGGTGACGCGGCAATGCGGCGCAGGTGCGCACGAGGGACACAAGACGGCCCGCGGGCCGTCTTTTTTTCGCCCCGTGCGGTGCAGGCCCGCCGGATGAGGTCTTAAAATGGCGGTTTCAGGGCGCCGCGGCTCCCGTTTCATTCAGCGAGAACGAAATGAGCACCAAAGTTTTTGTCGACGGCCAGGAAGGTACGACCGGCCTCAAGATCTTCGAATACCTGTCGGCGCGCAACGACATCGAGATCCTGCGCATCGATGAAGCGAAGCGCAAGGACGTCGACGAGCGCCGCCGCCTGATCAACGCATCGGACGTCACGTTCCTGTGCCTGCCGGACGTCGCGTCGCGCGAATCGGCATCGCTGGTCGAGAACCCGAACACGACGCTGATCGACGCGAGCACCGCGTTCCGCACGAACGCCGACTGGGCATACGGCCTGCCGGAACTGACGCGCGCGCAGCGCGAGAAGATTCGCACGTCGAAGCGCATCGCCGTGCCGGGCTGCCACGCATCGGCGTTCGTGCTCGCGATGCGTCCGCTCGTGGATGCCGGCATCGTCGCGCCGACCTTCGCCGCGCACAGCTATTCGATCACCGGCTACAGCGGCGGCGGCAAGTCGATGATCGCCGAATACGAAAACGCGGCGCCGGGCGGCAAGCTCGCGAGCCCGCGTCCGTACGCGCTCGCGCTCGCGCACAAGCACCTGCCGGAAATGGCCGCGCACACGGGCCTCGCGCATGCGCCGATCTTCACGCCGATCGTCGGCCCGTTCCTGAAGGGCCTTGCCGTGACGACCTACTTCTCGCCCGAACAGCTCGCGAAGCGCGCGACGCCGCAGGACGTGCAGCGCGTGTTCGCCGAGTACTACGCGGACGAACCGTTCGTGCGCGTCGCGCCGTTCAACGCGGATGCGAACCTCGACAGCGGTTTCTTCGACGTGCAGGCGAACAACGACACGAACCGCGTCGACCTGTTCGTGTTCGGCAACGAAGAGCGCTTCGTCACGGTCGCGCGCCTCGACAACCTGGGCAAGGGCGCATCGGGCGCCGCGATCCAGTGCATGAACCTCAACATCGGCGCCGCCGAGGATGCAGGCCTCAAGTGCTGATTCCGCTTGCATGCGATGCAAAGCCGGCCGCTGGCCGGCTTTTTATTTTCCCGCATCAGGCAATCAATAAAATCCGGTTCGCGTATTTACAAATATTTACAAGCTTTCCATTGCGCGATTACCGATTGATTAATTAACCCCATTTTATCCAGTCAATCCCGAATAGGGATAAACCGGATACCGCCGCTTTAAACGCTGCCGTTATACGCGTGAGGGCCTCGAGAGCCTTCCGTGCGTGGCAGCCGCCCCACTTCGGCAGCACTCTAGCGCCCTCCGCGCGTTTTAATTCTTACTGAAATCCAGATTCTGCAAGGATTCATTGCGTGCACGCTGTTTCAATCGCCTTTTTTAGACGAGTTCATCAATTGACAGCAAAAATCCAGACAGCGACATTAGCTCGCACAATTAAACGATTGGAGACAGCGGCATGTCGCACGCCTTATCGAAGGGGGTGGCAACGGCCTTTGCCATCGCCCCTTTTCTGATTGCCTGTGGTGGAGGGGACGGCGGCTCGCCCGCGCCGATCGAAGCGCCCCAATGTTCCGGATCGAGCTGCGGCACGCAAGGGCCGCCGCCGTCGCAGCCCATAAACGGCGCGCTGTGCCCGGCCGACGCCGACATCGTGAAGAGCACATACCTCGGCGGCGCCGGTAGCGGCGAGATCGTCAGCGTCAACATCGACGCGGTCGCGATGACGTACACGCTCAAGTGGCTCGAATCGCCGATTCCGCTCGCGACCGGCACGGTCACGCCGAGCCGCGCCGGCACCACGATCACCGGCAAGGTCATCCACCCGCCGACCGGCACGCTGCCGACCGCGGAGCAGACGCGCTGCGCGTTCGTGCTCACGCCGGGTTCGGGCACGGCACCGAACGGCTCGACCTATTCGACGGCCGCAGACTTCAACCAGGCGAACCCGCCGATGCTGCTGGTCGGCATGGGCGTCGCGGGCGGCGGCATCCCCGGCGCGACGGTTCAGTACGACGGGCTGACGATCACCGTCGCAGGCATCCCTGTCTACAAGAACGTCGGCCAGGTGCCGAACCGTCACTTCGACTTCTATCCGTTCCTCGGCTTCGCGAGCACGACGACCGACCTCACGAAGCTGCCGGGTACCTACAACGCGCTGCTCTACCACCTGGTGCCGTCGGGCAACTATGCGACGAAGGGCGTCAACTCGAGCGAGACCTTCGACGCGAACGGCGCATGCACGTCGACGAGCTCGGGCGGCTGCCTGACGACCGGCGATCCGTGGACCGTCAACACCGCGAACGGCGGCTATCTCGACAGCACGAAGGCGCCCCAGATCCTGCCGCAGACGCAGTTGCCGCTCATCGGCGCGACGGGCAAGTCGGCGACCGCGCACATGGTGATCGGCCAGCTCAACGGCGCAACCGTGCCGGTGGTCGTCCGCACGGGGTCCGTGTATCTCGGCACCGACCTGGCGCTGCACACCGACGCGAAGGTCGACGACGAATCAGGCATCGCGGTGCTCGCCAAGGCAACCGCGATCCAGTCGGGCGCGATCGACGGCGGCTACGCGGGCGCCGATTCGAACTTCAAGTACACGGCCGCACTGATCCGCGGCGGCAACGCGTCGTTCATCAACCCGACCACGCAGGCAGAAGAAGACGCCTTCACGCTCGACTACGGCCAGGGAACGCCGGGCCTGCTCAACACGGCGACGACGCCGGCGAGCGGCGCGACCTACCCGTCCGCATCGGGCGTGGTGATCGCGACGGGCGGCCTGTACGCGGCGCTCATCCAGGGCACGGTGAACGGCGGCGTCACGTCGACGTCGGCGAACGCGAGCACGTCGTCGACACCGTACTTCGGCGTGGGCGCACAGATCAGCAAATAACGATCGGGGACGCGGCGGCGGCCGGTGCGCCGCCGCGGGATGCAGGGAAGGCACGAAACGACGGCGCCCGGCACGGCGCACGCAGCACGAGCACAAGCAACAGAAGCGGTCGACAGGGAGCCGGCCGCCTGACAAGACAAATCTGGAGGAGCAACATGAAGCGCAACCTCGTTCTGGCGGCGGCCCTTGCCGCCCCCCTTCTTTCCGCATGCGGCGGCGGCAGCGACAATCCGCCCCCGCTCGTCGAGGACCGGCTCTGCCCCGCGACGCTCGACTACAGCACCGTGTTTACCGGCGGCGCGGGCAGCGGCGAACTGGCCAAGGTCCAGCTCGATACGACCAAGATGACCTGGCAGGTCACCTACGTCGAATCGGCGGTTCCGCAAAAGACCGGCACCGTCACGCCGACCCGCGCGGGCACCGTCGACAGCGGCACGCTCACGCAGGAAACGCTGCTGCCGACCAACAAGCTGAACCAGTGCGCATTCCGGCTGAACGGCGCGAGCCTCGACGCATCGCGCCCGGCGCGCATCTTCGTCGGCTTCGGTGTCGCGGGCGGCACGATTCCCGGCAAGGAGATCCAGTTCGACGGCGTGCTCGGCCAGGCCGCGGTGCCCGACACGAAATTCCCGTACTACCCGTTCATCGGCTTCTCGTCGATCGAAACCGACATCACGAAGGTCGCGGGCACGTACAGCCACATCGGCTTTGGCGAAGTGCCGTCGCAGAAATTCGCGCCGGCGTCGATCGACGCGAAGGTGACGATCAACGCGGACGGCACGTGGACCAAGTGCGACACGACCGGCCAGTTCGCCGGCGGCGCATGCATGCAGCAGGGCACGAACTTCGTGCAATCGGCCGACGGCAGCGGCGCGTTCCAGAGCAACAACTACCAGAGCCAGCTGAAGCCGACGCTGTCGGCGACGCCGCAGGGCAAGGGCTTCATGATCGTCGGCAAGCTGCGCAACCAGCTGGTGCCGATCCTCGTGCGCACGGGCGTCGCGAACCCGAACCCGACGCCCGACAGCAACGGCGTGCCGGGCCTGACCGCCGACGACGAATCGAGCATCTCGATCCTCTCGCCGCAGACCGCGATCGCCGCCGGCTCGCAGAACGGCGAATACATCGGCGTCGACAGCCAGTTCGACTACCGGACCACCGCGCTGATCGACAAGCAGGCGACGCTGCTCGATCCGTTCCAGCCGTCGCAGGCATCGCTCGCGACCGCGCTCGACCTGGACTACACGCAGAAGGTGCCGGGCACGGTCACGACGATCCACACGGGTTCGGGCAGCACGTCGCCGACCGGCAAGTTCATCTTCACGGGTGGCGTGTTCGGTTTCCTCGACAACGCGGGTTCGACGCCGTATTTCACGATCGGCGCGTTCGTCCAGTAAGCGGAGGCAAGCCGTGATGAAGAAGACCCTTCTTTGCGCGGCGGCCGGCGCCGCCGCCCTGGCGCCGCTCGCGGCGCACGCGCAAAGCGCCGGCAGCAACGTCGTCACGCTGGGCTGGTTCCACGTGATGCCGCAGCAAAGCAGCACGCCGATGACGACCAACGTCGCACCGACGCCGATCAACACGCCGCTGCGGCTGCCGCCGTCGTTCACGTCGCCGGGCACCGGGCTGCGAACGAGCGGTGCCGACACGGTCGGCCTGACGGTCAGCCACTTCCTGACCGACCACATCGCGGTCACGTCGGTGGCCGGCGTGCCGCCGGTGTTCAAGGTGTCGGGCCAGGGCACGATCAAGCCGCCCGGCCCTGCCGGCGCGCTCGGCACGCAGAACATCGGGCTGGCCTCGGTCAATCCGATCGTGAAGAGCGTGCGGCAGTGGAGCCCGGCGGCGATCCTGCAGTACTACTTCGGGGCGGCGAACGCGAAATTCCGGCCGTTCCTCGGCCTCGGCGTGTCGTACAACTGGTTCAGCGACCTGCAGCTCAACACGAACTTCATCAAGCAGACGCAGGACAACCTCGGCGCGATCCTCGCGGCGGGCGCGGGCAAGCCGGGTACGACATCGGTGGAAGCGAAGGCGTCGTCGTCATGGCAGCCGGTGTTCAACGCGGGCCTGCAGTACAACATGACGGAGCATTTCGGGCTGGTGGCGTCGGTGACGTATATCCCGCTGAAGACGACATCAACGGTGACGATCAAGGCGGCCGACGGCACGGTGCTCGCCGAGTCGAAATCGGACCTGAAGGCCGACCCGATCATCAGCTACGTCGGGATGACCTACAAGTTCTGACGCCGGCGACGGAGGACGGACAGAGGACGAATGGATAGCCCGTGCAAAAAACGCGGGCAAAAAAAAGCCCGCCTAAGAGGCGGGCTGAATCCATATCAGAGGAGACATGGAGGAGACAGGTGTAACTATAGCGAATCGATTTCTGCATTGCAACATTTCCGTAGAGAAAATCAGGATTTTCCCTCGAATGCGCACTCTAGCGCGCTAGTTCGCACCTGACCCCTTCTCGTTCTCCCGGTCGAGCACCTCGCCCAGCGCATCGCGCAGCAGCGCGACCGGCCGCGTCAGGCGGCCCGGCAGCGCGCCGTGCACGATCCATACGTTGATCCGCGTCTCCAGCCCCGCCGTTTCCACCACCCTCAGTGCATCGCGATGCGCACTGCGCGCCAGCGCATTCGGCGACGCGATCCCGATGCCCGCACCGCGCGCGACGAGCGACAGCTGCAACTCCGAACCGAACGCCTCGACCGCGACGTCGAACGGCAGCCCAGCCGCGCCGAGCGCACGGCTCAGCGCCGATCGCATCCCG
This sequence comes from Burkholderia sp. BCC1640, assembly GCF_902833125.1. Taxonomy (NCBI): domain Bacteria; kingdom Pseudomonadati; phylum Pseudomonadota; class Betaproteobacteria; order Burkholderiales; family Burkholderiaceae; genus Burkholderia; species Burkholderia sp. BCC1640. Next base: position 25,305 of record NZ_CADFEF010000004.1, read on the forward strand.
CAACCGTCCTGGCTCAGCACCCACGGAAAACCCGACAGCACGTCGAGCGACAGCGGGCCGTCGGGCAGCGGGAAGTCGCGTGCGGCGACGAGCACGGTCGGCTGCGTGCCGAGCAGCGTGGCCGTCAGCGTGTCGGGTAACGCCGCGCTGGCCGGCACCATGACCGTCGCCACGTCGAGCGTGCCGCGCTCGATGCCCTGCACCAGCGCCGGCGACCAGCCGGCCGTCACGCGCAGCGTCAGCCGCGGAAACGTGTCGCGCAGCCGGTCGATCGGCCGCTCGAGCGCCAGCTCGGACAGGAACGGCGGCACGCCGATGCGCAGTTCGCCGGACGGCTCGCTGTCGGGCGCGCCAGCCGCCATCAATTCGTCGACCGCACCCAGCACGTTGCGCGCGAGCGCATAGACGTCGCGCCCGGCGGCCGTCGGCTTCAGCGGCTTGCTCTGCCGCTCGAGCAGCGGCATGCCCAGCAGCGTTTCGAGATTCTGCACGCGTCGCGTGAGGCCCGGCTGCGTCAGATGAAGCTTCGCGGCGGCGGCGACCATCGACCCGCTGTCGACCACCGCGACGAACGCCTGGAGATCACGCGTATTCAAAGCAAACTCGCATAATCATGTTAGACATATTTCAATTGTCGCATAAACATCGGGCGCCTACGATGGGGATTCCTTCGCTCGAAACCCCAGGCTTCCGATGAACTGCCCTGCCGATTCCTGTTCGCCCGCCAGCCACCCCGCGCGCGGCGCACCGCCGCCCGCGCTCTGTGCGGGCATGACGCTCTTCTTCGCCGCGACGGTCGGCGTGATCGTGATGGACCTGTTCGCCGCGCAGCCGTTGACCGGCCCGATCAGCGCGGACCTGCGGCTGCCGTCCGGCCTCGCGGGCCTCGTCGCGATGCTGCCGCAGCTCGGTTACGCAGCGGGCCTCGTGCTGCTGGTGCCGCTCGTCGACCTGCTCGAGAACCGCCGTCTGATCGTCGCGACGCTCGTCGCGTGCGCGGCCGCGCTCGCACTGCCGGCGTTCACGCGGTCCGGCACCGTCTTCCTGCTGGCGACGCTGGCCGCGGGCGCCGCGTCGAGCGTGATTCAGATGCTGGTGCCGATGGCCGCGTCGATGGCGCCCGAAGCGCAGCGCGGGCGAGCGGTCGGCAACGTGATGAGCGGATTGATGCTCGGCATCCTGCTGTCGCGGCCACTCGCCAGCCTGATCGCAGGCACGGCCGGCTGGCGTGCGTTCTATGCGCTGGCCGCGCTCGCGAACGCGGGGATCGCTGCGGTGCTCGCGCTACGCTTGCCGCCGCGCGTGCCGCCGGTGACGGCCGGCTATCGCGCGCTGCTCGCGTCGATGGGCCGCCTGCTGGCCGACGAACCCGTGCTGCGCCGACATGCGCTGTCGGCCGCGCTCGCGATGGCCGCGTTCAGCGCATTCTGGACCGCCGTCGGGTTGCGGCTCGCGCGGCCGCCGTTCGGCCTCGACCTGCACGGAATCGCGCTGTTTGCGTTCGCCGGCGCGAGCGGTGCGATCGTCACGCCGCTGGCCGGCCGCGCCGGCGATCGCGGCCACGGCCCGGCCGCGCAGCGCATCGCGCACGTGACGATGCTCGTCGCGCTCACCGTGCTCGGCATCGCCGGCGCCGGCTGGTTCGGCTTCGATGCGTCAGCGCACCGCGGGCTCGCGCTGGCGCTGCTGGCCAGCGGCGCGGCGCTGCTCGATGCGGGCGTGATCGTCGACCAGACGATCGGCCGCCGCGAAATCAACCTGCTGAATCCGGCCGCGCGCGGACGTCTGAACGGGCTGTTCGTCGGGTTGTTCTTCGTCGGCGGGGCGCTCGGCGCGGCGCTCGCGGGCAGCGCATGGGCGTGGGGCGGGTGGAGCGCCGTGTGCGGCGTCGGCTTCGCATTCGCGGGCGCGGCCGCGGCATTCGGCTGGTCGGCCGGCCGCCGGGCCGGCGCCGCCGCGTGGCCGCGCGCGTGATGCGGGCCCGGACAGGAAAACGCCCCGCCCTCTGACGAGGTGCGGGGCGTCCGGCGGAACGCGCGGGCCGAATTCAGTGACGAACCAGCGCCATCATCGCGCCGAAGCCGACGAAGAGGCCACCCGTCAGCCGGTTGAAGACCTTCGCGACGCTCTGGCTCTTCAGCGTCGCGCCGATGCGCGTGCCGAACGACGCGTAGACGAGATACCAGCTGACCTCGATCACCGCGAACGTGACGACGAGGATGCCGAACTGCGGCAGCGTCGGCTCGGATGCGTTGATGAACTGCGGCAGCAGCGCGGCCGCGAACAGGATCGCCTTCGGATTGCTGCCCGCGACCAGGAAACCGTTGCGGAACAGCACCCAGCGCGATGCCGACGCGATCTGGCGCGACACGGTTTCGACGTCGGTCGCGGGCTGCTCGTCGTCGACGCGCGCGCGCCACGCCTTCACGCCGAGATAGATCAGGTAGGCCGCGCCTGCAAAGCGCAACGTGTTGAACATCGCCGGCCATGCCTCGAGCACGGCGCCGAGGCCCGCCGCCGACACCGACAGCATCAGCACCAGCGCGGTGAGGCAACCGGCCATCGTCCACGCCGAACGCCGCAGCCCGTGCCGCGCGCCGTGCGTCATCACGAGCAGCATGTTCGGACCCGGAATCGCCGACACGACGAACACCGTCGCCACGAAAAGCCACCACGTATGCAGGTTCATGCCCACCCCGACCGAAAGAGAAACGAAATGTCGATTATGCCGCGCGCGCGGCGTGTCTGTCCCGCGTCGGCTCAGCGGCCCGCGCGGCGTAGCGCGACTTCGCCGAGCACCGCGAAGTCCTGTTCGCCGCCGCCGTGCGCGAGCGCATCGAGCAGGCTGTCGCGCACGACGCTCGCCACCGGCAGCGGGACCGACGCGGCGTCGCCGGCCTGCAGCGCGAGGCGCACGTCCTTCAGCCCGAGGCGCGCCTTGAAACGCGCGGGTTCGTAGCTGCGCTCGGCGATCATCCCGCCGTAGCCTTCGTAGACCGGCCCCGGAAACACGCTGTTCGTGATCACGTCGAGGAAGTCGCGCATCGCGACGCCGTGCGCGCCGAGCAGCGCGGACGCCTCGCCGAGCGTCTCGATCGCAGACGCGAGCGTGAAATTCGCCGCGATCTTCGCGACGTTCGCATGCTGCGGCAGCGAACCGAAGCGCCAGGTCTTCTGGCCGATCGCGTCGAACAGCGGCTGCATGCGGTCGATTGCCTCGGCCGGGCCGCCGGCCATGATCGTCAGGCGCGCGGCGGCCGCGACGTCCGGGCGACCCATCACGGGCGCGGCGACGTACGCGAGACCGCGCGACGCATGCGCGTGCGCGAGCGACTCGGCGAGCGCGACCGACACCGTGGCCATGTTCACGTGAATCAGGCCGCGCGGTGCCTGCGCGAGCAGTGCGTCGTCGAATACTTCGCGCGCCGCGGCATCGTCGGCAAGCATCGAGAACACGGCATCGCCGCGAAACGCGTCGGCCGGCGTCGCGACGATCTGCGCGCCGAGCGCGGCGAGCGGCTCGGCACGCTCGCGCGACCGGTTCCAGACCCGCACGGCATGCCCTGCCTTCAGCAAGTTCGTCGCGATCGCCTGCCCCATTTCGCCCAGCCCGATAAATCCGAGATCCATTTCCCGCTCCTTCGACTCGTGAAGCGTGGAGTTAAACACAGATGGCGGTGACCTGCAGCCCCGGCGCCGGGCGGTGCGCGGTGCGCGGTGCGCGGTGCGATACTGCCCGGATGGCGACCGCGACCTTCCGCTTCCACGGCGAACTGAACGCGTTTCTCGCTCGCGCCCAGCGCGAGCGCGCGTTCGCGCACGCGGTTGCCCGCGACGCGACGGTCAAGCATGCGATCGAGGCGCTCGGCGTCCCGCATACGGAAATCGGCCGGCTTTGCGTGAACGGCGCACCGTCCGGCCTCGACCGGCCGCTCGGCGACGGCGACCGCGTCGACATCCATCCGGAGCGCGCGCAGCCGGCGGCCGCATCGCCGCTGCCGCAACCGGACCATTGGCGCTTCATCGCCGACGCGCACCTCGGCGGCCTTGCGCAGCTGCTGCGCCTCGCCGGCTTCGACACCTGCTACGACAACCACTACCGCGACGACGAGCTCGTCGCGCTCGCCTCGCGCGAAGGCCGGATCGTGCTGACGCGCGACCGCGAGCTGCTGAAGCGCCGCGCGGTCGCACGCGGCTGCTACCTGCACGCGCAGCAGCCCGACGCGCAGTTGCGCGAGCTGTTCGCGCGGCTCGACCTCGCGCCGCACATGCGGCCGTTCCGGCTGTGTCTGCGCTGCAACGCGCCGCTGCACGCGCTCGATGCGGCGGACGCCGCCCCGCGCGTGCCGGACGGCGTCCGGCAGCGGCACCGGCGCTTTGCCGCGTGCGACGTGTGCCGGCGGGTGTTCTGGGAAGGGTCGCACTGGCGGCGCATGCGCGCGGTGGTCGACGCGATGCGCACGCCGCCGCCCGCTGCCCTCGACGTTCCGGACGTGGCGGACGCCTGAAAAAAACAAAACCCCGCAGGCCGAAGCGTGCGGGGTTTCGCGACGGGCGGCCGGCAGCGCCAGCCCCGACGAAGCGGGCTTAGTTTGCCGCGCCCGAATCGTTCGTGCCGGCGGCCGAAGCGGCTGCGGCCTTCGCCTTGCCCTTCGCCGAACCGTGTTGCTTCAGCTGGTGCTTCGGCTTGCTGTGATCCTTCTTCATCGGTGCGGAAGCGGGAGCCATCGTGTCGGCTGCCGGCGCCGACGCCTGTGCGAATGCCGAAACCGATGCGAGAGCGAATGCTGCGGTCATGATCGAAGCGAGCGTCTTCTTCATTGTTCTTCCTTTAGCGGAGAAAAAGTCAAACGTACCGGTAAGAGATGCGAGGCATCCGCATCGGAACATCAGTCGCGCCGGGCTGCCGGTCGCCGCCGGGCGGGTCGGCTCCTGCCTTTCCGCCTCGACAAATTCTGATGCACTGGCTCCATAACGCGTCGCCCGCGCGACGAGTTGACATGCAGCTTGCCTCCTTCGGGTTTCCCCGTAGGCGCCGGTTTCGGGCCCACGCGACGCGCCGCGGCACGTGCATCAATCGTCCGACAAACCGTCTCTCGCGCCCGCGGCGGCGACGCTATACTGGCCTCCTTCCGTCCCAACCGGACGCGGCCGGTCGCGAGACCGCCGCCGTCGCGAGGCGCCCAAATTGCCCGATCACAATCTGGACAAACTGAAAATCGACCGGCGTCCTGTCGCAGCCGCGCCACGCCGGCGCCGGTGGGTCCGCTATGCGGTCGCCGCCGCGCTCGTCATCGTCGCGATCGTCGTCGCGCTGGCGCTCACCGGCCGCCCGACGGTCGACACGACCGCCGTCACATCCGCCTACCCGTACCAGAACGACACCCAGCTCAACGCGACCGGCTACGTCGTGCCGCAGCGCAAGGCCGCGGTCGCGTCGAAGGGCCAGGGGCGCGTCGAATGGCTCGGCGTGCTCGAAGGCACGCGCGTGAAGAAGGACGAGATCATCGCGCGGCTCGAAAGCCGCGACGTGCAGGCGTCGCTGGCGCAGGCCCGCGCGCAGGCGCAAGTCTCCCGCGCCAACCTCGGCGTCGCTCAGGCGGAGCTGAAGGACGCGCAGATCGCGCTGCGCCGCACCGCCGCGCTCGCGCCGAAGGGCGCGGTGCCGGCCGCGCAGCTCGACATCGACACGGCCCGCGTGAACAAGGCGCGCGCGTCGGTCAACAGCGACGAGGCCGCGATCGCGTCCGCCGAAGCCAATGCGCAGGCCGCGCAGGTCGCGGTCGATCAGACGGTGATCCGCGCGCCGTTCGACGGCATCGTGCTGGCAAAACACGCGAACGTCGGCGACAACATCACGCCGTTCTCGTCCGCGTCGGACAGCAAGGGCGCGGTCGTGACGATCGCCGACATGGACACGCTCGAGGTCGAGGCCGACGTCGCCGAATCGAACATCGCGAAGATCCGCGCGGAGCAGCCGTGCGAGATCCAGCTCGACGCGCTGCCCGACATGCGCTTCGCGGGCCGCGTGTCGCGCATCGTGCCGACCGTCGACCGCTCGAAGGCGACGGTGCTCGTGAAGGTGCGTTTCGTCGACCGCGACGAGCGCGTGCTGCCCGACATGAGCGCGAAGATCGCGTTCCTGTCGAAGCCCGCGTCACCGCAGGACCGGCAGCCGGTGACGGCCGTGCAGGCGAGCGCGGTGGTCGAGCGCGACGGCCGGCCGGTCGTGTTCGTCGTGAAGAACGACACCGTGCATGCGGCGGCGGTGACCAAGGGCGCGCGGATCGGCGAACTCGTCGCGATCCGCGGCGTGCAGCCCGGCGACACGGTCGTGCTCGCGCCGGGCGCGAAGCTGAACGACGGCGCGAAAGTGACCGTCGCCAAGAAGTAGCGTGGCGCGCGTGAACGACGCCGCGCCGCCGCTCGTCGAGATCAGCCACGTCGCGAAGTCGTACCGGCGCGGCAACCAGGTCGTGCCGGTGCTGACCGACATCACGCTCGACATCGGCGAAGGCGACTTCGTCGCGCTGATGGGGCCGTCGGGTTCCGGCAAGAGCACGCTGCTCAATCTCGTCGCCGGCATCGACCGGCCCGACAGCGGCGAGCTGCGCGTGGGCGGCCTCGACATCTCGCGGCTCGAGGAAGCGCAACTGGCCGAATGGCGCGCGGCGAACGTCGGCTTCATCTTCCAGTTCTACAACCTGATGCCCGTGCTCACCGCGTTCGAGAACGTCGAGCTGCCGCTAATGCTCACGCACCTGTCGCGCCGCGAACGGCGCGAGCGCGTCGAGCTGGTGCTCGACATGGTGCACCTCGGCGACCGGGCGACCCATTACCCGTCCGAGCTGTCGGGCGGCCAGCAGCAGCGCGTCGCGATCGCGCGCGCGTTGATCACCGATCCGGTGCTGATCGTCGCCGACGAGCCGACCGGCGACCTCGACCGCGCATCGGCCACCGACGTGCTCGCGATGCTGCAGCGGATGAACGCCGAACTCGGCAAGACGATCATCATGGTGACCCACGACGCGCACGCGGCCGCCGCCGCGCGCTCGCTCGTGCATCTGGAAAAAGGGGAGCTGATCGATGGGCACGCCGTCTGACGGACGGGAGCGCGCACGATGTACGTGCTGAAGCTGATCGCGCGCAATGCGCTGCGGCACCGGCTGCGCACGCTGCTGACCGTGCTCGGGCTGACCATCGCGGTGCTGGCGTTCGGACTGCTGCACACCGTCGTCGACGCGTGGTACGCGGGCGCGGCCGCCGCATCCAGCGGCCGGCTCGTCACGCGCAACGCGATCTCGCTCGTGTTTCCGCTGCCGGTCAGCTACGAGAACCGGATCCGCGGCGTCGACGGCGTGACCGCCGTGGTCCGCTCGAACTGGTTCGGCGGCATCTACCGCGACCCGAAGAACTTCTTCGCGAGCTTCGCGGTGTCGGAGAACTACCTCGACCTGTATCCGGAATTCATCCTCCCGGCGCAGCAGCGCGCCGACTACGACCGTGACCGCCGCGGCTGCCTCGTCGGACGCCAGCTCGCGACGCAGTTCGGCTTCAAGGTCGGCGACGTGATTCCGCTGAAAGGCACGATCTATCCGGGCACGTGGGACTTCGTCGTGCGCGGCATTCTCGACGGCCGCGACGACTCGACGATCACGCGCCAGCTGGTATTTCACTGGGACTACCTGAACGAGACGGTGCGCAAGCGCACGCCGAAGCAGGCCGACCAGGTCGGCGTATTCGTGCTCGGCGTCGCGAACCCGGACGACGGCGCCGCGATCGCGCGCAACGTCGACGCGGTGTTCAAGAACTCGCTCGCCGAGACGCTGACCGAGACCGAACAGGCGTTCCAGCTCGGCTTCGTCGCGATGTCGAACCAGATCATCGCGGCGATCCGCGTCGTGTCGTACGTGGTGATCCTGATCATCATGGCCGTGATGGCGAACGCGATGGCGATGAGCGCGCGCGAACGCACCGCCGAATACGCGACGCTGAAGGCGCTCGGCTTCGGCCCCGGCTTTCTCGCGTTGATCGTGTTCGGCGAATCGGTCGTGATCGCGGTGGTCGGCGGCGGGCTCGCGATGCTCGCGACACCGCCGGCCGCGAGCCTCTTCAAGCAGGCCGCGGGCGGCATCTTCCCGGTATTCAAGGTGTCGGCCGAAACGATGGTGCTGCAGGCCGCGTGCTCGGTCGCGGTCGGCCTCGCGGCCGCGCTCGTGCCGGCGTGGCAGGCGGCGCGCGTGCGCGTGGTCGAAGGCCTGCGGGCGATCGGATAAGCGCATGGCGATTCCGCTGACCTACATCGCGCGCAACCTGTGGACCCGGCGGCTCACCACCGCGCTCACCGCGGGCGGGATGGCGCTCGTGATCTTCGTGTTCGCGACGGTGCAGATGCTCGACGCGGGGCTCACGCAGACGCTCGTGTCGACCGGCGAACCGGACAACGTCGTGGTGATCCGCAAGGGCGCGGAAACCGAGATTCAGAGCGCGATCGACCACCAGCAGGCCAACGCGCTCGAGATGCATCCGGCCGTGGCGCTCGGCCCCGATGGCCGGCCGCGGGTGTCGAAGGAAGCCGTCGTGCTGATCTCGCTCGTGAAGACGTCGAGCGGCAAACCGTCGAACGTCGTGATCCGCGGCGTGTCGCCGGCAGGCCTCGCGCTGCGCCCGCGCGTGAAGCTCGTGGCCGGCCGCGCGTTCGCGCCGGGCTCGTCGGAAATCGTCGTCGGCAGCGCGATCGCGAAAGGCTTCAGCGGCACGCAGCTCGGCGACAGCCTGCATTTCGCGCAGCGCGACTGGACCGTCGTCGGCATCTTCGACGCGGGCGGCAGCGGCTTCGACTCGGAGATCTGGGGCGACGTCGACCAGCTGATGCAGTCGTTCCGGCGCACCAGCTATTCGTCGATGGTGCTGCGCATCCCGAGCGCCGACGGCTTCGCGCGCTTCAAGGCCGACATCGACGTCGACCCGCGCCTGACGGATGAAGCGAAACGCGAGCAGACGTTTTACGGCGACCAGTCGAAGGCGCTGTCGACCTTCATCAACATCCTCGGCATCACGCTGTCGACGATCTTCTCGATCGCCGCGATGATCGGCGCGATGATCACGATGTATGCGTCGGTCGCGAACCGCACCGCCGAGATCGGCACGCTGCGCGCGCTCGGCTTCAAGCGCATGAACGTGCTCGCCGCGTTCCTGCTGGAGGCGCTGCTGCTCGGCTTCGTCGGCGGCGTCGCGGGGCTCGCGTGCGCATCGCTGATGGAGTTCGCGTCGTTCTCGACGACCAACTTCCAGACCTTCTCCGATCTGTCGTTCCGCTTCGTGCTGACGCCCGCGATCGTCGTGAAGACACTGCTGTTCTCGCTGGTGATGGGGCTCGTCGGCGGGTTCCTGCCGGCGATGCGCGCCGCGCGGCTGAACATCGTCGACGCGTTGCGCGCGCAGTGACGCGCACGGCCGCTCACGCCCGACGCTCGCGCGGCACCCACGCGCCGTGGAACCCGGCCGGCACGCGGCGCGGCAGGTGCACCGTCGCGACCGGCGCCGCGTCGATCGCGCGCGCATCGAGGATCACGACGTCGCTCGTATCCGTCGCCGCGCGGTAGACCACCACCAGCAGCCAGCCGTCGTCCTCGTCGGCGCCGCCCGGGCGCGGCACGAACACCGGCTCGCCGTTCTGGTCACCGGCCGGCACCGCGTAACGCGTCGTCGTACCGCGCACGTGGTCGAAGCGCATCACGCCGCGCATTTCGGTGTTGTTCGGCTGCTCGACTGCATACAGATAACGGTAGCGGCGCCCCGTCCGGCTTTCGTTGATGCGCGGCAGCTCGATGCCGCCGTCGGCGAGCGGCCCCTCGTCGATCAGCCCGTTCGCGGTATCGATCACGTAACGCCACAGCTCGCCGACCGGGTTGTCGGCGAAGCGGCCCGTGCGCGCGTCGAGCCGCAGGAACCACGGATAGCGCACCGCATCGAGCACGATGCACGACGCATCGCAGTCGTACGCGTTCACGACGTGCTGGATGAAGCACGGCTCGATGCCGAACCAGCGCACGTCGCCGCCGTGGCGCGGCATCACGCCGATCCGCGCGTCGCGGTCGTCGTGCCAGCGCAGCGGCATCCGGTGCCCCTGCTTCAGCATCGCGAAGTCGTAGCCGACGTTCAGGTCGAGCAGCAGGCTGCGGGTTTCGGTGATCGCGAGGTCGTGCATCATCGACGGCGCGCGCACGTCGACGGCGAGGTCGACGCGCTGCACGCCCTGCGCGTCGGCAACGCCATAGCGCAGCCACGGCGCGCGCCAGTCCGCGCGAAACAGGATCAGTTCGCCCGTCACCGGATCGACCTTCGGATGCGCGGTCATCGCGCCGCCGAACGCCGCGTGCCGCGCGGGCGCACCGAGCGTGTCGAGCGCGGCCGTGATCGCGAGCGGCGCGCCGCCTTCCGCCAGTGCGAGCAATTCGCCGGCGTGCTGCAGCACGTTCACGTTCGGATTCGTGTCGGGCAGGTGCGGCGCCTGCTCCGGCGCGTGCACGTCGGCCCAGCGGCGCGTGCGCGCCCAGCGGTTCCGGTAACCGGCCGCGCGACCGCGTTCGAATGCGATCGCGTGCAGCATCGCCGCTTCCGGCCACCACGACAGCACGTCGTTGCCCTCGAAACGGCCGCCCGGCGGATTCGGGCCGTTGCGCAGCAGCGTGCCGTCGAGTTCGGGCGGGATCGTGCCGGTCACGCGCAGATCGACGAGGTCGACTTCGTCGGCGACCGGCGCGATCGCGCCGCGGTTCAGATCGAATGTCGTCATCGCGTCGCGTGCTCCGTCAGCAGTCTTCGGTCGACGGCGGCAGATCGCCGCGCGCCAGCGCGAGCGCATGGTCGCGCACATCGTCCGGCCAGCCGGCGATCAGCTCGGCCATCCGCTCGAGGTCGTTTGCGTAGAGCGCACGCGCGGCCTCCTCGAATCCGGGCAGGTCGCCCGCGATCGCGGACATGAAGTGGTACGCGCGCGCCTGCGCGTCGCGGCGCCGGTCGGCCGCCGCGTGCGTGCGCCGCGCGTCCTCGACCAGCTTGCGCAGCGCGACGGACGCGCCGCCCGGCTGCGCGGCGAGCCAGTCCCAGTGACGCGGCAGCAACGTGACCTCGCGCGACACGACGCCGAGCTTCGGCCGGCCACGGCCGCGTTGTTCGGCCGCGCCGGCCGGTTCACCGGCGGGCGCGGACGCCTCGCCCGGCACGGGCGCGTAACGCGCACGAATATCGTCCGCCGTGCCGCGCAGGTCGAGGTCGATCGAGCGGCCGGTCGCGTCGTCGAAGATCACGATCGTGCCGGACATCGCGTCGCCGTCCGCCTGCCGGACCGCAATCGCCACCGTCGCGAGCGAGCCCGACGCGACGCGCCGATGGCCGTCGAACGCCGTGTAGGAAGGGAGAAGTGTGGAAAGCGTCATCGTGGTCGCCCGTGGGCAGAAATCGGAATGACGCCATTTTTATCCGGGTATAAATAGATTGTCAATATCACCCGGGTAAAAAAAACATGCCGACGCCGTGGATCGATCCAATTCCTGAATCGATCAAGTCAGCAATTGGCATGAAAGCGTGATTTTCGCCATGCCAGAATGACCCGGACGCCCGCCTCCGCGCATCGGCGTCCGGCCTCCGGCCGGCAAGATGACCACGAAAAAACGCGCGCACCGACGCGCAGCCGCTCGACGGCACCTTCCGCCCTTCGGAGGAGACAGTCATGAATCCGCTTCACGCATTGCCGGCGTCCGCGTCGGCAACGGCCCGGCGCACCCGCGTGCGCTGGCTCGTGCTGACCGTGCTGTTCGCGGTCACGACGATCAACTACGCGGATCGCGCGGCTATCGCGATCGCGGGCCCGGCGCTGGCCCGCGCGATGCATCTGAGCCATGTGCAGATGGGCTTCATCTTCTCGGCGTTCGGCTGGTCGTACGTGATCGCGCAACTGCCCGGCGGCTGGCTGCTCGACCGCTTCGGGTCGCGCGTCGTCTATGCGTTCAGCATCTTCTTCTGGTCGCTGTTCACGCTGCTTCAGGGCGGCATCGGCTTCGTCGGCGGCGCGGCCGCGTTCGCGCTGCTGTTCGGATTGCGCTTCCTGGTCGGCGCGGCCGAGGCGCCGTCGTTCCCGGCCAACAGCCGGATCGTGTCCACGTGGTTTCCGGCCGCGGAGCGCGGCACCGCGTCGGCGATCTTCAACGCCGCGCAATACGCGGCGACCGTCCTGTTCGCACCGCTGATGGGCTGGCTCGTGCACGCGTACGGCTGGCAGTCGGTGTTCGCGGTGATGGGCGTGCTCGGCTTCGCGTTCGTGTTGGTGTGGAACCGCACGATGTACGACCCGAAGGCGCACCCGCGCATCAACGGCGCGGAGCTCGACTACCTCACCGAAGGCGGTGCGCTCGTCAACATCGACCAGGCGACCGGCGCGCGCGACGGCGGCCCGTCGATGCGTCACGTGAAGGCGCTGCTGAGGAACCGGATGCTCGTCGGCGTGTACGTCGCGCAGTATTGCATCAACGCCCTCACCTACTTCTTCATCACGTGGTTTCCCGTCTATCTCGTGCAGGCGCGCGGGATGTCGATCCTCAACGCGGGGCTCGTCGCGTCGATCCCGGCCGTGTGCGGGTTCCTCGGCGGGATTCTCGGCGGCATCGTGTCCGACGCGCTGCTCAAGCAGGGCCAGTCGCTGTCGGTCGCGCGCAAGGTGCCGATCGTGATCGGCATGCTGCTGTCGATGTCGATGATCGTCTGCAACTACACCGATTCGCACGTGCTCGTCGTGCTGTTCATGGCGCTGTCGTTCTTCGGCAAGGGTCTCGGCGCGCTCGGCTGGGCCGTCAACGCCGATACCGCGCCGCGCCAGATCGCCGGCCTGAGCGGCGCGCTGCTCAACACGTGCGGCAATCTTTCCAGCATCACGACGCCGATCGCGATCGGCTACATCGTCGACCGCAGCGGCTCGTTCAACGGCGCGCTGGTGTACGTCGTCGCGCACGCGCTCGTCGCCGTGATCTGCTACCTGTTCGTCGTCGGCGAAATTCGTCGCGTCGAGCTGAACTGAACGGCGCGGGCCGCGCCGGCGCGTCCGGCGCCCCGCGCATGACCGGAATCAGGAGCGAACCGATGTCCGAATCCCGCCGTGCCGGCACGCCGCGCGTCACGCGCATGCAGGTGATTCCCGTCGCCGGCCGCGACAGCATGCTGCTGAACCTGTGCGGCGCGCACGCACCGTATTTCACGCGCAACCTCGTGATCCTCGACGACAGCAGCGGCCACACGGGCGTCGGCGAAGTACCCGGCGGCGAAGGCATCCGCCAGGCGCTCGAACGGATGACCGATCTCGTGGTCGGCCAGTCGATCGGGCGTTACCAGGCGACGCTCAATGCGGTGCGCGCGGCGTTGTCCGGCACCGGCGCGGCGGCAGGACGCACGATCCGGCACGAGGTGACGTCGGCCGGTGAGGCCGCCGTGCTGCGCCAGCCGCACGAGATCAACCTGCGGCTCGACAACGTGATCACCGCGATCGAGGCCGCGCTGCTGGACCTGCTCGGCCAGCATCTCGACGTGCCCGTCGCGGCGCTGCTCGGCGAAGGCCAGCAGCGCGACGCGGTGCCGATGCTCGCGTACCTGTTCTACATCGGCGAGCGGCGCCGCACCGACCTGCCGTATCGCGACGAGACGCACGCGGCCGATCCGTGGTTCCGGCTGCGCAACGAAGCCGCGCTCACGCCGGCCGCGATCGCGCGGCAGGCCGAGGCCGCGGTCGAGCGCTACGGCTTCGTCGATTTCAAGCTGAAGGGCGGCGTGATGGCCGGCGCGGACGAGATGGAAGCGATCGCGGCGATCAAGGCGCGCTTTCCCGACGCGCGCGCGACGCTCGACCCGAACGGCGCGTGGTCGCTCGACGAAGCCGTCGCGCTATGCCGCGGGCAAGGTCATCTGCTCGCATATGCGGAGGACCCGTGCGGGCCGGAAGCCGGCTACTCGGGCCGCGAGGTGATGGCCGAATTCCGCCGCGCGACCGGCATCCCGACCGCGACCAACATGATCGCGACGGACTGGCGGCAGATGGATCACGCGGTGCGGCTGCAGGCGGTCGACATTCCGCTCGCCGATCCGCACTTCTGGACGATGCAGGGTTCGGTGCGGCTCGCGCAGCTGTGCCGCGACTGGGGGCTCACGTGGGGTTCGCACTCGAACAACCACTTCGACGTGTCGCTGGCGATGTTCACGCATGCGGCCGCGGCGGCGCCCGGCACGATCACCGCGATCGACACGCACTGGATCTGGCAGGAAGGCGACGCGCGGCTCACGCGCGAGCCGCTGGAGATCGTCGGCGGCCAGGTGGCCGTGCCCGAGCGCCCTGGGCTCGGGATCGAACTCGACATGGCGCAGGTCGAGGCTGCTCATGCGCTTTACGGGCAAGTCGGCGGCACGGCGCGCGACGATGCGATGGCGATGCGGTATCTGGTGCCGGGGTGGACGTACGATCCGAAGCGGCCGAGTTTTGGGCGCGGATGACGGCGGCGGAGCGGACACACGAAAAACAAAAAGGGCTCGGTCTGGCGACCGAGCCCTTCGAATTCCGTTGGTGGAGCGGAGGAGGATCGAACTCCCGACCTTCGCATTGCGAACGCGACGCTCTCCCAGCTGAGCTACCGCCCCAACAGTCGACCATCATACACACGCATTTCTGCGCTTGGCAATAGGGGTTCCGTCACCCCCGGCGCATTACTTTGACGGCGCGCCAGCCAGTACCCATTCGACCACGGAGCGCAGATCCGCGTCGCTCATGCGCGGATGCGCCGGCATCGGAATCGCGCCCCAGACGCCGGAGCCGCCGTCCTTCACCTTCTTCGACAACTTCGCGACGGCCTGCGGATCGGATTTGTAGCGGGCGGCGATGTCCTTGAACGACGGACCGACGAGCTTGCGGTCCACGGCGTGGCAGCCCATGCATGCGTTGCCGCGCGCGACCTTGAGGCCGTCGCCGACGTCCGCCTGCGCCGTGCCGAGCACACCGGCCGCGAGCGCCGCAGCTGCGGCGCCCTGCACCATCCGTTGCCTGAACTTCATCTGCGTCGACTTCATTGCGGCGTTGCCTTCGGATTGCCCGGGTGCACGCTCGACGAATTCGAGATTGGCGCCGGCGGTTGCAGCGGCGTGGACTGGACCGACGCATCGGGCACCGCACCGACCGTCGCGGCATCCGCGGGCGCGGCGGCGGGTTGCGCGCCGGACGCCCCGCTCGGCGACGCGGCCTGCAACGCCTGCGCGTCCTGCGGCTGGATGTACTGGAACACCTTCACGACCTTCTCGACGCCCGGCACCTGGCTGGCCGCATCGGCGCCGCGATTGCCTTCGTCGACCGTCACGAGCCCCATCAGATAGACGTTGCCGCGCTCGCTGACGACCTTGTAGTAGTTCGCCGACAGCCCCTTGGTCGCGATCAGCTCGGACTTCACGCGCCCTTCGAGGTACGAGTCGTTCGCGCGCGACGACAGCGACGACGACGGCTCGACCGACAGCTCGTTGACGATGCCGTTCACGTTGTTGATGCCGCGCACGATTTCCTCGGCGCGCTGCTTCGACGCGTTGTTCGGCACTTCGCCCGTCAGCAGCACGCGACGGTTGAACACCGTCACGTTCACGTGCGACTGGTCCGGCAGCCCGTTGTTGATCTGCGAGAGCGACTTGACCTGGATCTCGCGATCCTCAGTCTGCGCGCCGAGCGTGCGGCGATCGGTCGCGATCAGCGCGCCGCCGCCGGCCGCCGCCCCAAGCACGCCGAGCACGCAGCCCTGCAGCGACATCGCGAGGCCCGCCGTCAGCGCGGCGAGCAACGTGGTTCTGACGAGCGTCTGTTTGACGCGGCTTTGATTCATCGACGGCTCTCCTTTGTTCAATCCTCACCCAGCAGCATCGCGTCGATGCCGTCGCACAGGCAGTGGATGGTCAGCAGATGGACTTCGTGGACGCGCGCCGCACGCGAGGCGGGCACGCTGATCGGAATATCGGTGTCGGACAGCGCGGCGGCTACGGCATGGCCGTCGCCGCCCGTCAGCGCGACGACGGTCATCTCGCGCTCGTGCGCCTCGTCGATCGCGGCCAGCACGCGCGGCGACGCGCCGCTCGCGTCGAGCACCAGCAGGATGTCGCCGGTCTGCCCGAGCACACGCACCTGCTGCGCGAACAGCTGATCGGCGGCGGCTGCCCCCGTGAGACCGCCCTGCGACGCATCGGTGGCCAGCGCGATCGCGGGCAGGCCCGGACGCTCGCGCTCGAAGCCGCCGACGAGCGACACGGCGAGGTAATGCGCTGCGGCGGCCGACGGGCCATCCCCGCATGCGACGATCTTGTTGCCGTTCGCCAGCGCGGCGAACATCGCGTCGACCGCGGCTGCGATCGGCAGCGACAGCGCATCGGCCGCTTCGGCGTGAAGCGCGGCGCTGTCGCGGAAATGTTGCTGAATACGTTCGACTGACATCGATTCCTGGTGAACTGGGCGCGCACGGCACGCAGCGCGCAACGTCATGGGTGCGGCGAGTTTACCGCACTCCGGCACCCTCTCCGGGGGTACGACAAGAACTCTTTACATCTCGTCACAGCTCGCGGCTACACATCATCGGCACGAAATGCATCGCGCAGCCACTCGAGCCGGCCGGCCTCGAACGCGACGACGTCGAAGCGGCATGCGGCACCCGCGCCGTGCCGTGCCCAGTAATGGAGCGCGGCCGCGACCAGACGCCGCCGCTTGCGCAAGCCGATGCTCGCAGCCGCGCCGCCATGCCGGGCGCTGCGCCGCGCGCGCACCTCGACGAACACGAGCGTGCCGTCGGGCGTGCGCATCACGAGGTCGAGTTCGCCGCCGCGCATCGTCACGTTCGCCGCGACGAAAGCGAGACCGCGACGCTCCAGGAACTGCCGCGCGCGCTGCTCGAACGTCGCGCCAATCGATCTGGATCGCGCCGTGCCGGAAAAGTTGCCGCCGCCGGTCGGCAAACCGCCCTTGTTGCCCGGCGCGGCCGGCGCCGCGTGGCACAATGCCGTCCTTGTTCCGCTTGCGCCGCGATTGCGCGCATTGCCTGCCATGACTGCCCTCCTCGAACTTGCGCAAACGCAGCACTACCCGGACGCCGCGCTCTACGTGGTCGCGACGCCGATCGGCAACACCGCCGACATCACGCTGCGCGCGCTGCACGTGCTCGGCCTCGCCGACCGCATCGCGGCCGAAGACACCCGCAACACGGGCCAGCTGCTGGCCCGCTACGGCATCTCGAAACCGCTCGTCGCCGTGCACGAGCACAACGAGCGCGAAGCCGCGCTGCGCGTGATCGAGCTGCTGCGCGCCGGCGAACGCGTCGCGTACGTGTCGGACGCCGGCACGCCCGGCATTTCGGACCCCGGCGCCCGGCTCGTCGACGCCGTGCGCGCGGCCGGCTTCCCGGTGATTCCGCTGCCGGGCGCGAGCGCGGCCGTGACCGCGCTGAGCGTGACCGGCGACTGGGCCGGCGCGTTCACGTTCGCGGGCTTCCTGCCGCCGAAGCCGAAGCAGCGTGCGAGCGCGCTGCAGGCGCTCGTGCGGCACCCGTACGCGCTGGTGTTCTACGAAGCGCCGCACCGGATCGCGGACACCGTCGCCGCCCTCGCCGACGCGTTCGGCCCGGCGCGCCGGCTGCTGATCGCACGCGAGCTCACCAAGCTACACGAGCAGTTGTTCCAGGGCACCCTGGCCGAAGGACAGAGCTGGCTCGCCGGCGATGCGAACCGCCAGCGCGGCGAGTTCGTCCTGGTCGTCGAAGGCGCGCCGGCCGACGTCGGCGAAGCCGACGACACCGCGCACGACGCGCTGCTGAAGCTGCTGCTGGAAGAAGTGCCGGTGAAGAGCGCGGCGAAGCTCGCGGCCGCGCTGACGGGCGCATCGCGCAACGCGCTGTATGCGCGCGCCCTGGCGCTGAAGGAAGGCTGACGCGCGAGCGCGGGCGGCGTCCACCGCCCGGCACGCGGAAACGAAAAAGGGCTGCCCGAGGGCAGCCCTTTTGCATGAGCGGACGAACCGCCGCGTTACTTCGACGACAGCGACGCGAACATTTCGTCGCGCGCCTCGCGCGCTTCCTGCGGCGACAGCCCTTCGATCTTCACACGGCCCGTGCCGGCATGCACGAGACCGATCATCTTGGCGGCGGCGTACGACAGGTCGAGCACGCGGCCACGCTTGTACGGCCCGCGATCGTTGACCTTCACGACGACCCACTTGCCGCTCGACGGATTCGTCACCTTGATGTACGACGACAGCGGCAGCGTGCGGTGCGCCGCGGTCAGCGCGTTCATGTTGAAACGCTCGCCGTTCGCGGTGCGGCGGCCGTGGAAATCCCGGCCATACCACGATGCCCGGCCCGTCTGGCGGAAGTCGGACACGTCCTTGCCGTCGATCGGCTCGGCGTCCGCCAGCGACGACTTCTTCGCGTCCTTGCTGTCGGCAGGCGGCATCGATGCCAGCGCGGAATCGAAATTCAGTTGCTGCTTGTCGTCATCCGCTTTCGCGGCAGCGGCCGTCTTGCTGACCGCGTTCTTCTGGTTGGCGCTGCTGGTGGTCTGGCTGGGTGGCACCGCACAGCCCGTCAGCGCAAAAAATAATGCAATGGTCCCGAATCGAGTCGGAAATCGAAAGTTCATCGACGTGTCGCCTTCTGGTTCGGGCCGCACCGATACAACGCTGCTCAACAACGCAGGTATGCGGCCCGGACGGCAAATGCGTGCACGCCCCGCTCGGCTACGCGAGCAGGCGGCTAGCATGGGCGCGGCTTTCGTCTCTGCCGCAACCGTCCTGATTAGTTTTCACGTCTGGCGCAACCTGTCCCCGGCAGCCTGACCAGACCCCACATGCCGCCATCGAACATGGCTTCAAGTTCGCGCGCGCTGCGTACTGCCAACGCACAGGAACGGCGGCACAGGCCTCATCCGGCGGTGCGGCAGCAGGGCCGCAGAACGGGCGCGCAGCACCCGGCCGGACAAGACGTGAGCACCGAATGCTCGGTGCTGGATACACCGCCGGACTCCCCGGCGGTCGATGCTTGACGGTGATCCGACACCCCTTTTTTTAACGGGGCCGAAACACCAGCGAATTGCGTGAAATTCACGCGCAATGGGCGGCATTATACATAAACCAAAACCCCGGCTCGAAAAGCGCCCCCTCCGGACCATTGATTCTCACTATGGCTGTAACAATCGGAATGCTCCGGGATTGCCCTGAGCAGCGCGTCCGACGCCGCGCCGCAGAGGCGGCAGGCAGCGCGCGCGACCGGTACAATCGCTCCTTTTAGCCGCCGGTGCCTCCATGAAAGTCACGCTCATTCCGGTCACGCCGTTCCAGCAGAACTGCTCGCTGCTCGTCTGCGAAAAGACCGGCCGCGCCGCCGTCGTCGATCCGGGCGGCGACATCGAACGGATCGAACAGGAGATCGCGCGGCAGAACGTGCAGGTCGAGAAAGTGCTGCTCACGCACGGCCACGTCGATCACTGCGCGGGCGCGAAGGCGCTCGCGACGCACTACGGCGTGCCGATCGTGGGACCGCAGGAAGACGAGCGCTTCTGGATCGAGCAACTGCCGATGCAGAGCCAGCGCTTCGGCTTCCCGGCCGCCGAGGCGTTCGAGCCGGACCAGTGGCTGAGCGACGGCGACACCGTGCAGTTCGGCGACGAGACGCTCGAGGTCTATCACTGCCCGGGCCACACGCCCGGCCATGTCGTGTTCTTCAGCCGCGCGCATCGCGTCGCCATCGTCGGCGACGTGCTGTTCGCCGGCTCGATCGGCCGCACCGATTTCCCGCGCGGCAACCACGCGGACCTCGTGCGTTCGATCAAGGAGAAGCTGTGGCCGCTCGGCGACGACGTGACGTTCGTGCCGGGCCACGGCCCGGTCTCGACCTTCGGCGACGAGCGCCGCACGAATCCGTTCGTGTCCGACAAGGTGTTCGGATGAACCAGACTGCCATCCCCGAAATCTACGTCAGCACCGACGTCGAGGCCGACGGCCCGATTCCCGGCCCGCACTCGATGCTGAGCTTCGCGTCGGCCGCCTATACCGAGGACAAGCAGCTGATCGCGACGTTCTCTGCGAACCTCGAGACGCTGCCCGGCGCGCAGGCCCATCCGGTGCAGGAAGCGTGGTGGAAGACGGAACCGGAAGCGTGGGCCGCGTGCCGGCGCGACCTGCAGGCGCCCGAGGCCGCGCTCGTCGCGTACGTCGAGTGGGTCGAGGCGCTGCCCGGCAAGCCGGTGTTCGTCGCGATGCCGGCCGGCTTCGATTTCACGTTCATGTTCTGGTACATGATGCGCTTCGCGGGACGCTGCCCGTTCTCGTGGTCGGCGCTCGACATCAAGACGCTCGCGTTCGCGATGACGGGCCTGCCGTACCGCAAGGCGATCAAGCCGCGCTTTCCGAAGCACTGGTTCGACGATCATCCGCACACGCACGTCGCGCTCGACGACGCGATCGAGCAAGGCGCGCTGTTCTGCAACATGCTCGCCGACCTGCGCCGCCAGCAGGCCGCGCTCGCGGGCCTCGCGGTGGGCGACACCGATCGGTCGGAACAGGCGGGGGCGGGACAAAATCCCACGGATCCGCGTGCAAATTAGCGAATCTCGCTCAGCGACGCGCCGCCAGATTGCCTTTCCTTTCCCGGCCCTCTAACATTCAGCGTGTTGTAGCTGCCGCATGGAGGCGCAGGTGACGCTCGATTCCTTTTCGCAAAAAATCCTTCGCCTGTTGCAGCTCGACGCGCGCCGTTCCGTGCAGGAAATCTCCGACCAGGTCGGCCTGTCGAGCACGCCGTGCTGGCGCCGCATCAAGGACATGGAACAGTCCGGCGTGATCCAGCGCTACACCGCGCTGCTCGATCGCGAGAAGCTCGGCCTGCACGTGTGCGCGCTCGCGCACGTGCACCTGACCCGTCACAACGAAGGCGGCGTTGAGCAGTTCGAGCGCGAGATCGCGACCTGCCCGGAAGTCACCGAGTGCTACAGCACGACGGGCGAGGCCGATTACATCCTCAAGATCGTCGCCCCCGACATCAAGGCCTACGACGTCTTCCTGCACGAACGGATCTTCAAGATCCCGGCCGTGTCGCAGGTGCGCACGAGCGTCGTGCTGCGCGAAATCAAGTTCGACACGCAACTGCCGCTGTAACGCGCGGCCCGCGGTCGCCCGCGCCGCTCAGGCCTGCGCGGGCAGCCCGCGCGTGAAGCCGATCCGGCGCGCGCCGAACTGCCGCTTCAGCGCGTCGACGTCGAGCCGGCCGGCCAGCGCCGCATCGGTATCACCCGCGCCGGCGTCCAGCGTCACGTCGATCTCGAGCCCCGTACTCAAGTAGTGCAGATTGATCGCAGCCGGATGCAGCCCGCGTTGCGCGAGCGCGGCCTCGAGCCGCGCCGTGATCTCGGCACGCGGCGGCAGCGCGAGCGCCGGACGGCGCGCCGTGTCGTTCTCCGGGTCGACGTGGATCAGCGCGTCGAGCACGCGCGGGTCGCGCAGCACGCGCGCACGCGCGGTTTCCGCGATGTAATGGCCTTCGGAGACGGAAATCATCGGATCGACGAGGATGTGCGCGTCGACGAGCGCCGCATCGCCCATCTTGCGCGTGCGCAGGTCGTGCACGTCGCGCACGCCCGGCGTCGCCTCGAGCAGCGCGCGGATCTCGGCCGTGTCGGCGGTGTCGAGTGCGCGATCCGACAGGTCCTGAAGCGCGTCGTAGCCGAACGTCCAGCCCATGCGCGCGACCATGAAACCGACGATCGCCGCGGCGATCGGGTCGAGCAGCCGCACGCCGGCGAGACTGCCGACGATGCCGATCGCGACGACGAGCGATGAAGCGGCGTCCGAGCGCGCATGCCACGCGTTCGCGACGAGCATCGCCGAACGCACGCGCCGTGCCTCGCGCAGCATGTAGCGGAACAGCGCCTCTTTCGACACGAGCACGGTCAGCGCGACGATCAACGCGGAAAAATGGACGGCCGGGATGTTTTCGAGATTGACGAGACGATCGCCGGCACGCCAGAGCATGCCGATACCGACGGCGATCAGGATCGCGCCGAGAAACAGCGACGCGACGGTCTCATAACGGCTGTGTCCGTAATTGTGATCGGCATCCGGCGATGCACCACTATGGCGATTCGCAACCAGCACGACAAAATCCGAGATCAAATCGGAAATCGAATGGATGCCATCGGCAATCAATGCCTGCGAATGCGCAACCACGCCCACGACGATCTGAAACGTCGCAAGCACCACATTCAGCACAATACTGACGAGGGTGCTCTTGCGCGCGACCGCGTGCTTATCTGCGCTTTGCGCGTCGTCGGAAAACGTGGACATGAAATACGAGATATCGGTTGGGATACGGAATTCTATCAAACGACGCGCTTGCGGCATTCCGTTAACACGAAATTTTCCATTCAAATCAACCGCTTATGCGAACGGGTTGCATTTTCATTCACACCCGTTTCTGACATTTTCATGACAACGCACATACATTCCGATATCAGAATGCAAAAAGCCGCGCTCCTGGCGGATGCGCGGCTCTTTTTGAGACGTCGACTTAAACGATCGTTTAAATCGCAAACTGTTCGCGGTTCTTGCCGGCGATCCAGCGCGGCGGCTTGCCGCGGCCCGACCACGTCGCGCCCGTTTCCGGATCGCGGTATTTGGCTGCCACGCCTGCGCGCGGACGACCGACCTTGCCTGCCTTCGCGCGGCTGAGGCCGAGTTCGGCGAGCGAAAAGCCGTAGTCGGCAATTTTCTGCTTCACGTCATTCAGCACTTCGGCGTATTCGCGCGACTTCGCTTCTTCGATTTGCTTCTCCAGCTTCTCCCGCTGGGCCAGCAGGTCCTTGTAAGAAGACATAGTTTTCCTTTCTATATGACCAATGGCGCCGGTCTGCAGCCGGCTCACCATTCATGGAATATTTGTGCCTCGGATTTTCGAAGGCAGAGATTAGCACAAAAAGGATTTGATAGAAGCGAGATTCATGAAAATCCCGAGGCCAATTGAAATTCACGCATGTCATTTTGACCGGCTGCGGCCTTTTCTCAAATTTTCACGCACTTGCATAGAGATTAGGACATTACTGATCGGGTAATAGGCCTATCAACATACGCAATTACCCTGCATGAGAAAAAATCAAAGCTTTCATCCGACGACAAGTTCAGGAAAATCGTACGGCGCGTGGCGCTATTCAGACACATTTGTATCCGCGGCGTCACGTCACATCCCGTGCGCAGGCAATCAACCGTTCGCGCAACGCACCAGCGTCGCCCGGCACCGAATCGAAGGGCGTGCGCACGCGGCGGCCGTCGCAACGCCAGTCGGCGCCGTGGCGATCGACGCCGAGCAGGTCGAGCCCGTCGCGGCGCGCATCGCTCGAGTCGTACGCATCCCACAACGCCCGCTCGTCGTCGAACCCGAGCGGCGGCAGCGCATCGAGACCGGTGCCGTCCACCCAGCCCATCCGGCCGAATCCGCCGATATAGCGCAGCCGCTCGATGTCGAGCGCCCAGAACGTGAAGTCGCCGAGCGCGAGGTAGCGTCCGGCATCGGGCTCGTAGCGCGTGTAGCGCGCGGCGGCATGCGGATCGTCGCCGAGCGGCACGAAGCGACCGAGCAGCGTTGCGCGCTCGGCGTTCAGCACGTCGCCGTCCGGCGCGTCGACGACGAGGAATCCCGCGCGCGGATCTGCGGTGAGGTTGCGCGTGTGTTCGGCAAGGCCGCTCACGAGAATCACCGGGCGATGATGTGCGTCGGGCGCGAACGGCACGACCGTCGGATAAGGAAAGCCTTGCGGTTCGCGCGCGTGGGTCGCGAGCGTGCCGAGCGCGCAGCGGTGCAGCAGGTGCAGGGCAAGGGCGGGATCGATGTTCACGGTGACTCCTGCGGTCGAAAAGCCTGGGCGGCAACGGTGGCGATGACGCGCCGCACTGGAACGCTTCGGGCACGCCGCCTGCGCACCGATGTTACCCGCGGCGGCGTCCCGCCGGGCATCCGCCGAATGGCCGACGCGGCACGCGCAAGCGGCGCGCGCCGAAGCGTGATCGGCCGAACGGCCAGCGCGCCGGCAAGACCGTAAGCGGTTCGATAGAATCGGACCCATCCGACGGGCGCGACGCGCCCGCGCATCGTCCATTCAAGAGCGCTCCGTGTCCGAAACCTCCTCCCGATCCTCGTCCGACTTCGCCGCGCCGCCCGACGCGCATCGCCTGCTGGCCTTGCCGGTCCGCCAGCGTGCACGCACGGCCACGATGGCACTGTTCTTCATCGCCGGCATGATGTACGCGTCGTGGGGCGTGCACGTGCCGACCGTGCGCGACAAGTTCGCGTTGAGCCCGGGGCTGCTGTCGATCGCGCTGTTCGCGGTCGCGGGCGGCTCGATCGCCGCGATGCTGACGATCGCGCGCTGGATCGCGCGCGTCGGCTCGCGCACCGCGTGCCTCGCGGGCGGGCTCGTGATGTCCGCATGCGCGGCGCTGATCCTCGTTGTGCCTGATTACTGGATGCTGCTCGTCGTGCTCGCGCTGTTCGGCTTCTCGATGGCGACGCTCGACGTCGCGATGAACGCGGAGGCGAGCGCGGTCGAGATCGCGCTCGGCAAGCCGATCATGTCGTCGCTGCACGGGATGTTCAGCATCGGCGGGATGTCGGGGGCGGCGGCCGGCGGCGCGCTGCTGTCGGCCGGCATGGCACCGGCCGTGCATCTCGCGCTCGCGGCGGCCGTCGGCGCGGCGGTGCTGCTCGTCGCGAGCCCGGCCGTGCTGCCGCACGTGCCGCATCACGAGCACGCGCACGGCGGCGGCAACCGTTGGCGTTCACCCGCGCTGTGGATGCTGGGCGGCATCGCGCTGATCGCGCTGATCGCCGAAGGTGCGATGTACGACTGGGCGACCGTCTACATGCGCGACGTCGTCGCGGCGAGCCCCGCGCTCGCAAGCGCGGCCTATGCAGCATTCTCCGGCGGGATGGCGGTCGCGCGATTCGCGGGCGACGCGGTGCGCGCGCGTTTCGGCGCGCCGCAGCTCGTGTTCGCGAGCGCATCGCTCGCGTGCGCCGGGATGATCGGCGCTTTGCTGCTGCCGAACCCGATCGCCGTGCTGACGGGCTTCACGCTGATGGGCATCGGCCTCGCGAACATGATGCCCGTGCTGTTCGCCGCCGCCGCGCGCGTGAAGGGCATCCATGCGGCCGAAGGGCTCGCGCACGTGGCCGGGCTCGCGTATTTCGGACTGCTGTTCGGTCCGGTCGTGATCGGCGCGGTCGCGCAGGCCGTGAATCTGACCGTCGGCCTGTCGGTCGTCGCGCTGTGCGCGGCGCTCGTCGCGGCCGTCGCGCCGAAGGTGCTCGCGCATCTGAAGATCTGACCGCGCGGCGGGCCCGCCACCCGCTGCAGATTCGCCAAAAAGAAAGCGCGCCTGCGTTGCCGCAGGCGCGCCTTTACCCCTTCTGTCGGCCGCTTTTCAGCTTACATCTTGACTTCGTCGAGCAGCGACTTCTTGCCGTTCTTGTAGTTGTACAGCGAGATCACGCCGTGCTGCAGGTCGCCCTTCGAGTCGAAGGTCGTCGTGCCGATCACGCCCGAGTAGTTCGTCGCCGGCATCGCCGCGAGAATCTTCGCCGGATCCGTCGAGTTCGAACGCTTCATCGCATCGACGATGATGTACACGGCGTCGTACGTGAACGGTGCGTAGATCTGGATCGGCTGGCCGAAGCGCTTCTCGTACTTCGCCTTGAACGCCGCGCCGCCCGCCATCTTCTCGAGCGAAGCACCGGCTTCCGAGCACACGACGTTGTCGGTCGCGTCGCCGGCCAGGTCGGCCAGCTTTTCCGTGCACACGCCGTCGCCCGCGAAGATCTTCGCGCGCAGGCCGAGCTGCTTCGCCTGTTTCGCGAACGGGCCGCCGGTGGCGTCCATGCCGCCGTACATGATCGCGTCCGGATTCTCGCCCTTGATCTTGGTCAGAATCGCGCGGAAGTCGACCGCCTTGTCGTTCGTCGCGTCGTGCGACATCACCTTCAGGCCGAGCGCCTTCGCCTTCTTCTCGAACTCGTTCGCGAGGCCCTGGCCGTATGCGGTCGAATCGTCGACCACCGCGACGCTCTTGATGCCCTTCGAGTGCGCGTAGTTCGCGAGTGCCGGGCCCTGCTGCGCATCGGTCGCCACCACGCGATACGTGGTCTTGAAGCCTTGCTGCGTGTAAGCCGGGTTGGTCGCCGACGGCGAGATCTGCACGATGCCCGCATCGCTGTAGATCTTCGAAGCCGGGATCGACGTGCCCGAGTTCAGGTGGCCGACCACCGCGACGACCTTGTCGTCGACGAGTTTCTGCGCAACCTGCGTGGCCTGCCGCGGGTCGGCCGCGTCATCCTGCGGGTCGAGTTGCAGCGTGATCTTCTGGCCGCCGACCGTGAGACCCTTGGCGTTGATCTCCTCGACTGCGAGACGCGCGCCGTTTTCGTTGTCCTTGCCCAGGTGTGCAATACCGCCCGTCAAGGGCGCGACGTGGCCGATCTTGACGACTTGATCGGCGGCCGCGTTGCTTGCAGCTGCAGCGCACAGCATCGCCGCTGCGGTGATCGGCAACAGCTTTTGCATCTTGATATTCATGTAAGTCTCCAGTTTCGGTCCCAATAAACGCCATCGCCCGGTGCCCCGCTGCCATCCCTGTGTTTGCATTCACTGGACGATTCGCCGGTTGCATCGTTCATGCACTTGGCCTCAAGCACGTAGGGAAACAGTCGCTTGTAGCGGCCGCCCGCCCGTACTTGCGCGCAAGTGTAGGTGATCAAATTAATTTGTGGGACTTTTTTGGGGTAGTGGTAACACTACCGATATGGGCGCTTTGGAATGAATGCTCGAATATCGCCGCGAGCCCCACCGGATAAGGGTTTCCGCTAATCTCGGACGGCCGGATGAAAGGTTGATTCAAAGCATTCCCGCGTCATTTCGATTCGGTATTTTGTGCGCGGGATCATTGAATGAAACGCGCGTGACAACACGCGCTTTTCTCGCTTCGATACGAGCCGGTCAGCCGGCCGTCGCGCGCCATTCGGCGTCGAGCGCGTCGACGAGTTGCGACGTCGTGAGCGCGGCGGCGCGCCGTCGCGCGAGCGGCGCGCCCTGCCCGGCCCACAGCGACAGGTAGTCGCCGTTGTCCGCGCGCGCGGCGGCCTGGCGCAGCGGCTGGGTCAGCGCGTTCTGCACCGGATACGGCGCGGCGTCGGCCACGCGTTCGCCGAGCCGCGTCATCAGCGTATTGCGCAATCCGCGCGCATGGCGGCCCGTGATCGCGCGCGTGACCTGCGTCGACGTATCGGCGCTCGCGAGCAGTCGCGCTTTCCAGTCCGCCGCGATCGCGCTTTCCGCACACGTCAGGAACGCGGTGCCGAGCTGCGCGCCCTGCGCGCCGAGCGCGAGCGCGGCGGCGATCCCGCGGCCGTCCATGATGCCGCCCGCGGCGAGCACGGGCAGGCCGGTCGCATCGACGAGCTGCGGCACCAGCGCGAGCGTGCCGATCAGCGCATCGTCGGCCGAGCCGATGAAGGTCCCGCGATGGCCGCCCGCTTCGGCGCCCTGCGCGGACAGCGCGTCGGCGCCGGCCGCCTGCCACGCGCGCCCTTCGGCGACGTGCGTCGCGGTGCCGATCACGTAGGTGCCGGCGGCCTTCAGGCGCGCGACGTCGGCCGCGTCGAGCACGCCGAACGTGAAGCTCGCGACCGGCACGCGCAGTGCGACGAGCGCGTCGAATTGCGCGCGGAAGTCGGGCGCGTAGCGCGCGGGCGCGGTGCCCGGCGGCAGCCCGAGCGTCGCGTTCAACGGATCGATCGCGGCGAGCGCGCGTGCGACGGTCGCCGCGTCGGGCGCGGCCTCGGGCAACACGAACAGGTTCACGGCGAACGGACGCGCGGTCGCCGCGCGAATCGCGGCGACTTCGGTCGCGAGCCGATCCGGCTCGAACGCGCCGGCGCCGAGACTGCCGAGCGCGCCGGCATTGGATGCGGCCGCGACCATCGCGGCCGTGGTCGCGCCGACCATCGGCGCCTGCACGAGCGGCAGGCGCAGGCCGAAGCGTTCGGAAAACGGAGTGGAAAATGCACGGGCTGGCATGGCGAATCCTTCGATGACGATGTGCGAAAGCGCTTTGTAAAGGCCGACACGTCGACTCTATCGAAGCGGCGCAGCGCCGAAAAATGAATAATCGAGATCGAAACGATCGCTGCGCGAGAAGCAGGTCCGAGACGCGGATTCGACACGCGCGCACACCCGGCAGGCGCGCCGCTTGCGCGCTGCAGCGCCACGGGATTGGTGGCACACTAGGCCGCCCTTTTTTCCATCCGCGGTGCGCATGTCGCGCGCCCGTTCGCCAGGAGTTCCAACGTGACTGCCCAATGGATCGACATCCCGACCGGTAACGACAGCTTCGGCGGCTATCTCGCGCTGCCCAAGCGCGGCGAGGGCCCCGCCGTCATCATCATCCAGGAGATCTTCGGCGTGAACTCGCACATCCGCGCGGTCGCCGACCAGTACGCGGCCGACGGCTTCGTCGCGCTCGCGCCGGACGTGTTCTGGCGCACGCAGCCGCGCGTCGAGCTGACCTACGAAGGCGCCGATCGCGACAAGGGCATCGAGCTGATGAAGAAGACCGACGTCGGTCTCGCGATCGCGGACATCGGCGCGGCCGCCGACGCGTTGCGCGCGCGCCCCGAAGCCGCCGGCAAGGTCGCCGCGATCGGCTACTGCTTCGGCGGCCAGCTCGCGTATCGCGCGGCCGCGGCCGGCAAGGTCGATGCGGCGGTCGCCTATTACGGCGGCGGCATCCAGAATGCGCTCGACCTCGCCGGCAAGATCACGCAGCCGATCCTGTT
Organism: Burkholderia sp. BCC1640; assembly: GCF_902833125.1. Lineage (NCBI taxonomy): Bacteria > Pseudomonadati > Pseudomonadota > Betaproteobacteria > Burkholderiales > Burkholderiaceae > Burkholderia > Burkholderia sp. BCC1640. Next base: position 54,227 of record NZ_CADFEF010000004.1, read on the forward strand.
CCACTACGCGGAGAACGACCACGGAATCCCGCTCGACGCCGTCGAGCAGGTGAAGGCCGCGTTCGCGGGCCGCCACAACGCGTCGTTCCACCTGTATCCGGGCGCCGAACACGGCTTCAACTGCACCGATCGCGCGTCGTACAACCAGCGCGCGTCGGCGCTCGCGCACGGCCGCACGCTCACGTTCCTCGCCGAGCACGCGTAACGGCGGCCGGCAGCGGGCCCGGCGCGTCGGGCCCGCGTTATCCTCCTTTCATCGCCACGGGTCACAACGGGGGTGACTGCGATGCACTCGGACTATCTCGCGCATGATGCGCTCGGCCTCGCCGCACTCGTGCGCGAGCGCAAGGCGAGCCCGCGCGAACTGCTGGACGCCGCGATCGGCCAGGCCGAAGCGGTGAACGGCGCGATCAACGCGATCGTGCTGCAGGACTACGACGATGCGCGCAAGCGGGCGGAATCGGCCGTCGATACCGGCACCGATGCGCCGTTCGCGGGCGTCCCGTATCTCGTCAAGGATCTCGGCGCGGCGGTCGCCGGGCTGCCGTTGTCGATGGGCAGCCGCCACTATCGCTACTTCGTCCCCGCCGACGATTCGCCGGTGATCGCGCGCAGCCGCGCGGCGGGGCTCAACGTGTTCGGCAAGACCAACACGTCGGAAATCGGCCAGATGCCATACACCGAACCCGAACTGTTCGGCGCGTGCCGCAATCCGTGGAACCTCGATCACACGCCCGGCGGTTCGAGCGGCGGCGCGGCCGCGGCCGTCGCGGCCGGCATCGTGCCGCTCGCGCATGCGTCGGACGGCGGCGGCTCGATCCGGATTCCGGCTTCGTGCTGCGGGCTGTTCGGGCTGAAGCCGAGCCGCAATCCGGTGCTGGTCGACTTACCGTCGAACGGCGAGCTCGTGGTTCAGCATGCGGTGTCGCGCAGCGTGCGCGACAGCGCGCTGCTGCTCGACGTGACGACCGGCCAGACGCTGCCGCCTGGCGCGCCCGGCACCTTTCTGGGCGAGCTCGACACGCCGCCCGGTCCGCTGCGGATCGGCCTCGTCGTCGACCCGATGCTCGCGCCGGCGCTTTCCGACGACACGCGCGCGGCGCTCGACGACGCGGCCGCGCTCGTCGAATCGCTCGGCCATCACGTCGAGCCGGCGACGCTGAACATCGACTACGCACGCGCGGCCGAAACCTTTCTCACGCTGTGGGCGACGATCGCCGAAGAGATGGTGCTGGGTGCACGCGCGCTGACCGGGCGCACGCCGAAGCGCGCGGAGTTCGAACCGGCGACGTGGGCGATGGCCGTCGTCGGCAGGCGCATCGCCCGCGCGCGCCTGCCGGACGTGCTCGAATGGCAGCGCCAGCTCACCGTGCAGGTCTCGGGCCTCGTGTCGCGCTACGACGCGATCCTGTGCGCGACACTCGCGGGGCCGCCGGTCAAGATCGGCGAGCTGCAGCCGACGCCGCTCGAAGCCGCGCAGATGAAGCTGCTCGGCGCGCTGCCGGTGAAACCGCTGCTGCGGGAAATGCTCGCGAAGGCGTCGGAGAAGGCGTTCGCGTGGGCCGGCTGCACCGAGCTGTTCAACCTGACGGGCCAGCCGGCGATGTCGGTGCCGCTCTACTGGAACGCGCGCGGCCTGCCGATCGGCGTGCAGTTCGTCGCGCGTCACACCGACGAGGCGTTGCTGCTGAGGCTCGCGCGCCAGCTCGAACAGGCGCGGCCGTGGTTCGATCGGCGTCCGCCGCTGATGCAGGCGCAGCGCTGACACCAGCGCCGTCGGCCGCCGGTGAAAAAAAGCCCCGCCGGTTTTGCCGGCAGGGCTTTTGCGCATGCAACCGCGCGATGACGCTTACATCGCGAGCCGTTCGCAGATCGTCCGCGTCGCGGTCGCCGCGTTCAGCGTATAGAAGTGCAGACCCGGCACGCCCGCGTCGATCAGACGCTGGCACAGGCTCGTGACGACGTCCGCGCCGAACGCGCGGATCGCGTCGCGATCGTCGCCGAAGCTCTCGAGCCGGCGCGCGACCCAGCGCGGCACTTCCGCGCCGCACATTTCCGAGAAGCGCATCAGCTGCGAGAAGTTCGTGATCGGCATGATGCCCGGCACGATCGGCACGTCCACACCCAGCTTGCGCGCATCGTCGACGAAGCGGAAATACGCGTCGGCGTTGAAGAAGTACTGCGTGATCGCGGAATTCGCGCCGGCTTTCACCTTGCGCGCGAAGTTTTCCAGATCGGCCTTCGGCGAGCGCGATTGCGGGTGGTATTCCGGATAGCCGGCGACTTCGATGTGGAACCAGTCGCCATGCTCGGCGCGGATGAAGCTGACGAGCTCGGACGCATAGCGCAGCTCGCCGACCTCGCCCATCCCCGACGGCAGATCGCCGCGCAGCGCGACGATATGCCGGATGCCGTGCGAGCGGTACTGGTCGAGGATCGCGCGCAGGTTGTCGCGCGACGAGCCGATGCACGACAGGTGCGGCGCGGCCTCGAGGCCGTCCTTCTGCATGTCGAGCACGGTATCGAGCGTGCCCTGCTGCGTCGAGCCGCCGGCGCCGAACGTCACGGAGACGAATTTCGGCTTCAGCGGCAGCAGCTGCGCACGCGTCGCGCGCAGCTTTTCGACGCCGTCCGCCGTCTTCGGCGGGAAGAATTCAAACGAGAGTTCGATCGATTTCATGATTCGCAAGAATGGGCGCGGCCGTCAGCCGATGTCGCGCTGCCCGAAGATCAGCGCGGACAGCAGCCACGACACGATGCTGTACAGGATCGAACCGAAGAACGCCGACCAGAAACCCGACACCTCGAAACCCTTCAGCAGCGACGACGCGAACCAGAAGCACAGCGCGTTCACGACGAGGATGAACACCCCGAGCGTGACGATCGTGACCGGCAGCGTCAGCAGGATCAGCACCGGCCTGATCACCGTGTTGATCAGGCCGAGCACGACCGCGATGATCAGCGCGGTGCCGAAGCTCTTGATGTGGATCGACGGCACGAGGTACGTGATGATCAGCAGCGCGAGGGCGTTGATGACCCAGGTGAGGATGACGCTCATGGAGGGCTCCGGTTCGGTTGTCGATCTGGTCGGTCAGTGGCCGCCGCCGGCCGCCGCACGTGCCCGCGCGGCGGCGGACACGGCGCGGCGGCCGGCGGTCCGGCACCGTGCCGCGCGCCGCGCATGAACGCGGCGCGGCGGCGGCGGTGCATCAGTAGCGGTAGTGGTTCGGCTTGAACGGGCCGTCCTTCTGCACGCCGATGTACGAAGCCTGCTCGTCCGACAGCACGGACAGGTTCGCGCCGATGCGCGCGAGGTGCAGGCGCGCGACCTTTTCATCGAGATGCTTCGGCAGCACGTACACCTTGTTCTCGTACTGTTCGCCGCGCGTGAAGAGTTCGATCTGCGCGAGCGTCTGGTTCGCGAACGAGTTCGACATCACGAACGACGGGTGGCCGGTCGCGCAGCCGAGGTTCACGAGGCGGCCTTCGGCCAGCAGGATCACCCGCTTGCCGTCCGGGAAGATGATGTGGTCGACCTGCGGCTTGATGTTTTCCCACTGATACTGGCGGGTCGACGCGACGTCGATTTCCGAGTCGAAGTGGCCGATGTTGCAGACGATCGCGTTGTGGCGCATCGCCTTCATGTGATCGTGGTTGATCACGTGGTAGTTGCCGGTCGCCGTCACGAAGATGTCGGCCTTGTCGGCCGCGTATTCCATCGTCACGACGCGGTAGCCTTCCATCGCCGCCTGCAGCGCGCAGATCGGATCGATTTCGGTGACCCACACGGTCGCGCCCAGGCCGCGCAGCGATTGCGCGCAGCCCTTGCCCACGTCGCCGTAGCCCGCGACGACCGCGACCTTGCCCGCGATCATCACGTCGGTCGCGCGCTTGATGCCGTCGACGAGCGACTCGCGGCAGCCGTACAGGTTGTCGAACTTCGACTTCGTGACCGAATCGTTCACGTTGAACGCCGGGAACGGCAGGCGGCCGTCCTTTTCCATCTGGTACAGGCGATGCACGCCGGTCGTGGTTTCTTCGGTCACGCCCTTGATGTGTGCGAGGCGCGTCGAGTACCAGGTCGGATCGGCGTCGAGGTGCTTCGCGATCGACTTGAAGAGCGCGACTTCTTCCTCGTTGGTCGGCTTCGCGATCACCGAACGGTCCTTCTCGGCCTTCGAGCCGAGGATCAGCAGCAGCGTTGCGTCGCCGCCGTCGTCCAGGATCATGTTCGCGAATTCGCCGTTCGGCCATTCGAAGATGCGGTGCGAGAATTCCCAGTATTCGTCGAGCGACTCGCCCTTGAACGCGAACACCGGCGTGCCGGCTTCGACGATCGCGGCAGCGGCGTGGTCCTGCGTCGAGAAGATGTTGCACGACGCCCAGCGGACATCGGCGCCGAGCGCCTTCAGCGTCTCGATCAGCACGCCGGTCTGGATCGTCATGTGCAGCGAACCTGCGATGCGCGCGCCCTTCAGCGGCTGCTGCGCCTTGTATTCGTCGCGGATCTGCACGAGGCCCGGCATTTCGGTCTCGGCGATGTTCAGCTCCTTGCGGCCCCAGCCGGCAAGCGCCATGTCGGCGACGATGTAATCCTTGGAAGCTTGCGAATCGATAATGGCGTTCATCACGCCCTCCTTTCTAAAAAAGTTCTAGAAATTGGTGACGTGAGCGCCGTTCAGGAAGCGGGGCCGGCGCGAATGTTGCCGCACGGCTGCTTGGTGAAGCTTTCCGAGCCTGGCGGACGCAGGATGGTCCGTCGCAACGCTCCTCGGGAAGCGGGAGGGATTGTAGCAAATCGGCGCGGGAAATGCGCGTCGCGCGCCACGCACCGCGCGCGGCGTCGGCGCGCGCGGGCGCTATGAAAGGGTCAGTTCTCGGCGCCGACCCATGCCTGTTCGCGCAACCGCGCGCGCAGCCGCGCGACGGCCTGGCTGTGCAGCTGGCACACGCGCGACTCGCTGACCTCGAGCACCGCGCCGATCTCGCGCAGGTTCAGCCCGCGCTCGTAGTACAGCGACATCAGCAGTTTCTCGCGCTCGGGCAGCCGCTCGATCGCTTCGACGAGCGCCTCGCGCAGGTGTTCGTCGAGCAGCGACGACAACGGATCGGCATGATCGACGCGATAGCGGTCGAGGAACGGCTCGTCGTCGGCCGCGCGATCGAAATCCTCGTAGTAGATGAGCTGGCTGCCGTGCAGGTCCTGCAGCATCCCCTGGTATTCGTCGAGCGGCATCTTCAGGTGCTGTGCGATCTCGGTCTCGCTCGCCGAGCGGCCGAGATGCTGCTCGACCTGGTGCACCGCGTGCTCGACCTCGCGCGACGTCTTGCGCAGGCTGCGCGGCAGCCAGTCGTTGCTGCGCAGTTCGTCGAGCATCGCGCCACGGATGCGCTGGGTCGCGTAGGTCTCGAACTGCGCGCCCTGGTCTTCCTTGTAGCGGCCGGCCGCGTCCATCAGGCCGATCATGCCGGCCTGGATCAGGTCGTCGAGATCGACGCTCGCCGGCATCTTCGCGACGAGCTGCAGCCCCAGGCGCCGCACGAGCGGCGCGTATTGCGCGAGCACGTCGGCCTGGGTCATCTTTCCTTGAGCGTTGTACATCATGGCTCTCTCCTTCCGGTGGCGCTCACGCGGCGTGTGCCGCACCCGCCTCGTACGACGGCTTGCCGCCCGCATGCACGGCGCGGCCGGCGCCCGATCGCGGGCGCATCGGCCAGTACAGCAGGTCGGCGGCGATCTGCCGGTAATCGCGCGCGGCAACCGACGACGGGAACGCGTCGACCGCGGTATGCATCAGGTCGCGCGCATGCTCGACGAGCGGATCGGCGCTCACGCAGCCGGCGTCGGCGATCGACACCGTCAGGTAGCGGCTCGCGACGCCCGCGAGGTTGTCGAATGCGGTCCTGGCGTCGGCATGGCTGCCGACGTGATTGGTCAGCACGCGGAACTGCGCGACCGCGTGCGCGAAATGCAGGCGCTTCATGCACGCATACGCCTCGGTGATCGCCTGCGCGGCGACCCGCGTGACGATCAGCACGTCGTGCGCCTCGCGCGCGAGCGGGGAGAACGTGCCGTCCGCACCGAGTTGCGCGTCGACCAGCACGATGTCGGCCTGGCCGTCGACGAAGTCGCTCAGTTGCGAATCGCTGTAGCCGTCCCGCGCGGCAGCGCACAGGCCGAACCCGGCGGCGACGCGCGTGCGTTCGCCGTCGCGCAGCCACGCGCCCGCGAGCGTCGCCGTGGCCGAATGCACGTCGGCGCGCTCGTCGACGACGAGCACGTCCTTGCCGAGCGCGGTCAGCGCGGCCGCGACGTTCACGACGGTCGTCGTGCAGCCGACGCCCGCCGGCCCGCCCGTCACCGCGACGATGCGCGACGCGCGCCCGGCCAGCAGGCGCCGCAGCCCTTCGGCCTGATCGATGATCCGTTTATCCAAATCGCACCTCGTGCAGCTCGGCGGTGGAACGTGCGGTCAGTGCGGAAAGCAGCGTCGGCATGTCCTCGTCTTGCGGCACGAAGGGCGAGCCGTCGCGCGGCACACAGAACGCGCTCTTCAGCAGGAACCGGGTCGATGCGACGTACAGGTTTTCCGGCACTTTCTGGCCGGTCGACACGTAATGGACCGGCAGCTTGTAGCGGATCACCGTGTCGAGCACGCCGCCGAGGTGGGTCGCCTCGTCGAGCTTGGTCAGGATGCAGCCGGCGAGATCGGGATACTCGGCCGCGCTGCGGTAGGCCTGGACGACCTCGTTGAGCGTGTCGCCGTGGCTCGTCGCGTTGAGCAGCAGCAGGCGCTGCACCGGCGCGTTCGCGCCGTGCAGCATCGCGATCTGGTCGGACAGCGCGCGGTCGCGCTGGCTCATGCCGATCGTGTCGATCAGCACGATGTGCTTGTTGCGCAGCTCGGACAGCGCGAGCTCGAGATCGCCCGCATCCTTCACCGCGTGCACGGGCACGCCGAGGATCTTGCCGAAGATGCGCAGCTGCTCGTGGCCGCCGATCCGGTAGCTGTCGGTGGTCAGGAGCGCGACCTTGCTCGCGCCGAAGCGCATCACGCAGCGCGCGGCGAGCTTCGCCGTGGTGGTCGTCTTGCCGACGCCGGTCGGCCCCATCAGCGCGAACACGCCGCCGCGCTCCATCAGCGCGTCTTCGTTCTCGAGCACCGGCAGGTTCGCCGCGAGCACCGACTGCGCCCATTCGGCGGCCTGCTCGAAGGTTTGCGCGTCATCGCCGGACGGCAGGTTGTCGACCAGCATGCGCACCAGTTGCGCGGAGAAGCCGGCCGAGAACAGGTGCCTGGTCAGCGCGCCGTGCACCGGGCTGCGGCGCTGGCGGTCGTGCCACATCAGGCTGTCGAACTGTTCTTCCATCATCCCGCGCATCGCGCCGAGCTCGTGCATCACCGTGTCGTTGACGATGCTCTCGATGCGCGTCTTCACCGCGTCAGCCACCGCGGCCGCCGCTTCCGCGGACAGGCGCGTGCGTTCGGCCGGCTTCGCGGCGCTCGCTTCGCTCTGGCGGGTCATCGGCGCGGCGGCCGACGGCATCCGGCGTTCGGCGTCGCGCACGATGTCGCGCGCCCAGCCGGCCGGCGTCGCAGACGCGGCGTCCTGCTGCGCGCGCGCCGGTGCCTGCGGCGCGGCCGGTGCGGCCTGTGCGCGGGCGATCAGCGCTTCGCGCTGCTGGGTCAGACGCTTCGCGTGCTCGACGAGCCACGGCGCGGGTTCGGACGCTGCCGCCGGCGTGCCGGCAGCGGGCGCAGGCGCGACCGGCGCGTTCGATGCCGCGTCCATGCCGGCGTCGAAGGCGGCCGCTTCGGCTGCCGGCTTCGTCGCTTCGGCGCTTGCGCCGAACACCGACGAGAACACGTCCGGCAGGCCGCCTTCGCCCGCCGCATACGGATTGACGGCCGGGCGCGCGAGCGCGGCACCCGGGCGCGACACGATGCCCGGGACGGCCGCGGCCGGCACGGATTCCGGCGCGCGCGGCGCGACGGTGCGTGCCCGGACGGCAGCCGGCGGCGTGACCGCGGCGAGATCCGAATCGGCGAGTGCGACGATTTCGACGCTGCCGTCATCGAGCGTGCGGTTCGACAGCACGACGGCGTCGGCGCCGAGTGCCTCGCGCACGAGGCGAAGCGCGTCGCGGCTGGTCGCGCCGGTGAATTTGCGAATGTTCAAGCGGAACCCCCGATGACGTTAACGACTTTGATCGTGCGCGTGTCCGGCACTTCGGCATACGACAGCACTTTCAGTTGCGGCAGGCTGCGGCGCAGGAAACGCGCGAGCATCGCGCGCAGCGCGTGCTGCACCAGCAGCACCGGCGGCAGCCCGAGATTCTGTTGACGCAGCATCGCCTGTTGCGTGCCGGTCAGAAGGTTGTGCGCGAGGCCGGGCTCGAGGCCCGGGTTCGCGCCGGTGGCGAGCGCCTGCGACAGCACGCGCTCGAGATTCGAATCGAGGCCCATCACCTGCATCTCGCCCGAGCCCGGATACCACTGCTGCGTGATCGCACGGCCGAGCGACAGCCGCACCGCGGCGGTGATCTCGTACGCGTCGCCGCGGCCCGCGTGTTCGGACACGGCCTCGAGGATCGTGCGCATGTCGCGGATCGGCACGCCTTCCTCGAGCAGGTTCTGCAGCACTTTCTGCAGCGTCGTCAGCGAGATCGTCTTCGGCACGAGATCCTCGACGAGCGACGGCGCATCCTTGCCGGTGCGCTCGACCAGCGCCTGCACTTCCTGGCGGCCGAGCAGTTCGGCCGCGTGCTGGACGACCAGGTGGTTCAGGTGCGTCGCGACGACCGTGCTCGCATCGACGACCGTGTAGCCGTACACCTGCGCCTGCTCGCGCATCGCGACATCGATCCACACTGCGGGCAGCCCGAATGCCGGATCCTGCGTCACTGCACCCGGCAGCGCGGCCGTCACCTGGCCCGGGTTGATCGCGAGCCACTGGCCCGGGAACACTTCGCCCGCGCCGATCTCGACGCCCTTCAGCGCGATCCGGTATGCGTTCGGCCGCAGTTCGAGGTTGTCGCGGATGTGGATCACCGGCGGCAGGAAACCGATCTCCTGCGCGAATTTCTTGCGGATGCTCTTGATGCGCTTGAGCAGTTCGCCATCGCTGTTCTTGTCGACGAGCGGAATCAGCCGGTAGCCGACTTCGAGGCCGAGCGGATCGATCAGCTGCACGTCGTCCCAGGTCGCCTCGTGGCTGTCGCCCGGCAGCGCGGCGGGCGGTGCGATCTCGGTCACGTCGCCGGCCGCCACGCGGGCCGCCGCGCGGCGGACTTGCGTGCGGGCCAGCCAGATCGCGCCGCCGCCGAGCGCGAGGAACGCGAAGTGCGGCATGCCCGGGATCAGCCCCATCAGCACGATGATCGCGCCGGTGATGGTCAGCACGCGCGGGTTGGTGAACAGCTGGCCGGTGATCTGCGTGCCGATGTCCTCGTCGGTCGCGACCCGCGACACGATCACGCCGGCCGCCGTCGAGATCACGAGCGACGGGATCTGCGCGACGAGGCCGTCGCCGATCGTCAGCAGCGTGTAGTTGGTGCCGGCCGCCGCGAACGACATGTCGTGCTGCACCATCCCGACGATCAGCCCGCCGATCACGTTGATCGCCATGATGATCAGGCCCGCGATCGCGTCGCCGCGCACGAACTTCGACGCGCCGTCCATCGAGCCGTAGAACTCGGCTTCCTGCGACACGGCGAGGCGCCGCTTGCGTGCCTGCTCTTCGTTGATGAGGCCCGCGTTCAGGTCGGCGTCGATCGCCATCTGCTTGCCCGGCATCGCGTCGAGCGTGAAGCGCGCGGACACTTCGGCGATCCGCCCCGCGCCCTTCGTGATCACCATGAAGTTGATGATCATCAGGATCACGAAGACAACGATGCCGACCGCGAAGTTGCCGCCGACGAGGAAGTGGCCGAACGCCTCGATCACCTGGCCGGCCGCGTCGGGGCCGGTGTGGCCCTCGAGCAGCACGACGCGCGTCGACGCGACGTTCAGCGACAGACGCAACAGCGTCGAGAACAGCAGCACGCTCGGGAACGCCGCGAAGTCGAGCGGCTTCATCGTGTACATGCTGACGAGCAGCACCATCACCGACAACGCGATGTTGAACGTGAACAGCAGATCCAGCAGCATCGGCGGCAGCGGCAGGATCATCATCCCCAGGATCATGCAGATGAGGATCGGGCCCGCGAGTGCGCGCAGGTTGGTGCCGGCGAACGGATTCTGGCGTTTGGCGAACAGGCCGGTGGTCGGGGTGCTCATGCTGCGTTTCCTTGCTTGCCGAGCGTGTCTTCGGCTTCTTCACGCTCGTCGTCGGCCGATACCGACGACCCCTTGTCGAGTTCCGCCGGCACGTCGAGATCGACCGGCGCGGCCGGGAAGTCGCCGCCTTCCGAGCGGAAGCGCTTCAACTGGTAGACCCACGCGAGCACTTCGGCGACGGCCGAGTACAGCGAGCCGGGAATCTCGCGTTCGAGTTCGACGTTGTGATACAGCGCACGCGCGAGCGGCGGCGCTTCGAGCAGCGGCACGTTGTGCTCGGCCGCGAGCTCGCGGATGCGCGCGGCGACGAGGTTCACGCCCTTCGCGACGACCTTCGGCGCGCGCATCTCGCCGTCCGTGTACTGCAGCGCGACGGCGAAGTGCGTCGGGTTCGTGACGACCACGTCGGCCTTCGGCACGGCGGCCATCATCCGGCGCCGCGCGATCGCGCGCTGCTGCTGGCGGATGCGGCCCTTCACGTGCGGATCGCCTTCGTTCTCGCGATGCTCGCGCTTCACTTCTTCCTTCGTCATGCGCAACTTCTTGTTGTACTGCCAGATTTGGTAAGGCACATCGAGCGCGGCGACCACCAGCATCCCGGCGACCGTCGTGCCGCAGCACACGGCGACCAGGTGCATCGCATCGGCGAGCGCCGAGCCGAGCGGCTGGGTCGCGAGGCCGAGCAGCTCGTCCTTGCTGCGCCAGATCGCGATCCCGCCGATCCCGCCCACGACGAGCGTCTTCGCGAGCGACATCCCGAGCTGGATCGGCCCCTGGATCGAGAACATCCGGCCGAGGCCGGAGATCGGGTTCAGGCGGTCGAACTTGAGTTCGAAGGTCTTCTGCGAGATCAGCCAGCCGCCGAGCGCCATCGGCGCGAGCAGCGCGGCGAGGCCGGTGAGCGCGAGGATCGGCAGCAGCGCGGCGAGACCTTCGACGCTCGCGCTGCCGGCCGCCGACAGCATCCGGTGCGTGTCGAACGCGGTCGCGCGATCGAACGCGAACGCGCCGCGCAGCATCGTCTGGAGATGGGCGCCCGACGGACCCGCGAGCAGCCACGCACCGTAGAACCCGGCCGCGAGCAGCGCGAACGAAGCCAGTTCGCGCGAACGCGCGACCTGCCCCTCCTCGCGCGCCTTCTCGCGGCGTCTCGGAGTGGCGGCTTCGGTTCTGTCGAGATCGCTCTCGTCTGCCACGGTGCCTCCAGTCGGGTACGGCGAAATGCCGCTTTCCAGTGACACCGATTATTCATGCGCACGTCAAACGCCGATCGGTCGAGCAAAGCCGGGAAAGGGGGGTATTTCGGGGAATCGGGCGAGCCGGTGCGGCGGGACGTCGCGGGCAGGCGCGGCGCGCCGGGAGGCGGTGGAAACCGCGATCGCGGGCGGGCGCGGTGAGGCGTGTGAGGGGATGAAGCGGGGAAGCGGGAGATCGAGGCGGCCGCGGAACGATCGTCGGCCCGCCCCGACGCGACGGTGTCGCGCGTCGAGGCGGGCGGCGCTCAGATCACCGGGATCGGATCCGAGCCGAAACGGTTCGGGCCGTTGGTGCCGCGCGAGCACATCCACACGAGCAGCAGGATCCCGCCGACGATCGGAATGAACGCGATCAGCAGGAACCAGCCGGAGCGGCCCGTATCGTGCAGGCGACGGACGGTGACCGCGAGGCTCGGCAGCACCAGCGCGAGCGACACGACGGCCGCGACGATCATCAGCAGCAGCGAAAGTGCGCTCGCGTCGCGCCCCGCCATGGTGATCACCTGGCAGACGATCGACACGACGCTGGTCAGCAACGCGAAATACCAGTATTCGGCACGGCGCGCGCGGCCCTCGAATTTCGCATATTGATTGAGTGCGGAACGAACGGCTTCGGTGAAATTCATTTTATTGCCCTCATGTTTTATATCGGCGACCCCGGAAACAACGCGGGCATTATAAGTTTGAATTTCCGGGCATTGCATCTCTTTTCGCGTGCCGACCGGCTCGCACGCGGGCTCCGGCATAACAGGAGCGGCTTCAGCGGCGGAACGCTGCATCGCCTGCGGGCATGTCACGTCATTTTTATAATCGCGACGTCCCGACATAAACGACGGCCATATAATCCATGACTTGATTACACCAGCATGAAACGCGCCGCGATCGATAATCGAATCGATCGTTCGGCGCGCATTTACCGGCCGACCGGGAATATTGCCGGGCGTCACGCACGCACGTCGGGAACGGCGCGTCCCGGCCGGCGTTCGCGCTAGCCCGCCGCCGCCTGCTCCAGCACATGGAGATCGAGTTTCTTCATCTTCATCACCTGCGCCATCACACGCTCGGCGCGTGCCGGATCGCCCGCCATCAGTTCGGCCATCTGCACGGGCACCACTTGCCACGACACGCCGAAGCGGTCGCGCAGCCAGCCGCACTGCTGCGCGCGCTCGTCGCCGCCGTCGGACAGGGCCGTCCAGTAGCGGTCGATCTCCTGCTGGTCGCGGCAGTTGACGACGAACGACACGGCCGGCGTGAGCGGAAACGCCGGGCCGCCGTTCAGCGCGAGAAACGCCTGCCCGTCCAGTTCGAACGACACCGTCATCACCGCGCCCTCGGCCTGCCCGGACGCCTGCGCACCGGACTTGCCGTAGCGGGCGACGTTCAGGATGCGCGCGTCGTCGAACACCGACACGTAGAAGCGGGCGGCCGCCTCGGCGTCGCGGTCGAACCACAGAAACGGCGTGATGCGTTGAATACGCTGGCTCATGGCGTTGTCTCCTCGATGTCGTGCCGGCACCGGTGCCGGCCTTATATCGTAGGCGCTGTGCCGGCACGGCGCGGCCGCCCGATGCGTAGTGCGTCACCGCCGGCGAAGGCGAAAAAAAGGGGGCGATCGCTCGCCCCCTTTCCTGCCGCCGCCGTGCGTGCGCGATCAGAACGCGACGTAAGGCTGCGCGCCGCCGCTGCCGGTCCGGTCCATCCCGAAGTAGATCGTCTTGCCGTAGAAGTGCGGCATGCCGAGATCGAGCCAGCCAGCCGGACCGAACGGGCCGGCGATGTCGTTGAACGCGAACGTCGACGAATTCGCGAACAGCACATCGGCGTTCGCGACGGGCATCGACACGCCGCCCGACACACCGTTCTTGCCGGTCAGCGTCGCCGTATAGGTGGTCGTCGACGACGGGCAGTAGAACTGCGTGTTGGTCGAGCACCTCGTCTGCGACGAATCGTTGAAGAAGTACGCGTTCGAGCCCGTATCGAAGAACGCGGTCACGTTTCCGCCAAGGAAGGTCGCATCGACGTCGCCCGTCGTCGTCGACGTCAGCACCGTCGACGCCCCGAGCGCGTTGTTGCTCTGCGTATTGATCCCGAACGTCAGCAGGCCCGTCGCGCTGCCCTGCCCGCTGCTCGAGATGTTCGGCATCTGCACGATCACGCCGTTGTTGTCGGTCGCGAAGCGATGGACCGGGTTGGCGACCTGCTGCGCAACCGGCACCAGCGCCACCGCGCAGCTCGAATTGCCGTTCGGGCATGCGTAGTAGTTGTTGGACGTCGCCGACGTCGACGTCGCGCAGCTCGTGCCGCAATCGACCGGTGCCGGACCGATGCCGAGGATGCCGTTCGCGCCGAGGTCGCCGGCGGTGTTGGCCGACGTTCGGGCGCCGTTGTTCGAGCATGAACCCGGCACGTTGCTGGTGCCGAGATCGCCGATGATCTGCACCGGTAGCGAGCCCGCCTGCTCGGTGCCGATCGACAGGTCGACGGTGCGCACCGAGCCCCACGTGAAGCTCGACACGAACTTGCCGCACTCGGCCACGGGCGCGCCGCCGCTCGTCGTCTGCGGCAGGTTGTTCAACACGCCCGACGACAGCGCGCTGCTGACCAGCCGCAGCCCGTACGACGCCGTATCGACGAGGACGTTGTTGACCACCTGGCAGTTCGTCGTGCCCGGCACGCAGATCTTCACGTTGACGGTCGGGATGTTGATCACGTGCGCGACACCGGTGCCGACCGTGATCACCGCCGTGTTCGCGGTATTGCCGTCCGATACGTTGGAGCCGCCGTTGTTGCCGCTGCTCCCGCCGTTGTCATCGCCGCCGCCGCAGGCGGTCACGAGCATGGCCGTCGCGGCCGCGACGCTCAGCAGGCCGAGCCAGCGCTTGAAGGTACGAGGAATTCGCAAGATCGCTCTCCCGCTGTCACTGGATGTCGTTGCCGGTCAGCCCGGCAGGCAGCGCCGTCGGCAGCCATGCCTGGCCCGCGAAGGCGCCCATGTGGCCGCCGGTGCGGATCACGAGGCCGCTCGTATCGACGGACACGGGCGCGCGCCAGCCGCGCGCCGCATGCGCGACCTGGACGCCGGCGGTGTACTGCGGGAAATAGCTGCCGAGCAGCGACTCGAGGTCCGGCATGCTCGGCCCGCGCCAGGCGAGGCCGAACACGGTGCCGGCCGTGCTCGTGTATTCGTGGATGACGGTGCCCGATCCGAGCGTGATCTCGCGGACGGTGTAGGCGGCCGCGTTCGCCTGCGCGCCGTCGGCGGAGCGCATCGCGCGCTGCAGCGCGCGCACCGTGGCGGCGCGATCGTCCGCCGGCGGCGACATCGGCGCGCCGCCCAGTTCGGCCTGTGCGTGGACGGCCCACAGCACACCCATTGCGGCCGTCGCATGCGCGGCGGCCCAGCCCAAGCGTTTCAGCTTCACGTTCCCCCCCAAGGGACTGGCTTCGTTGCCGGCGGCGCCATCGTCAGGCGCGGCGCTGCGGGCCAACAAATGAAAGTCTTAAGAATGACGCTTCGTTGCTGCTGACGCGTAGTATGCCTGCGGAGTGTGTCGGAGTGTCAAATCAACGTTGCATGACGCAACGCAACATGACGTGCGGCACGACCCGCGCGCGGGGGCGCGTCGTGACGAGCATGGGGGAAAGCCACGCGCACCGGGCCGCGCCACGATCGGGCGCGGCGCCGATGCGATGAGACAGCATCAGAAGCCGAGACTCGCGAGCAGGTCGTCGACCTGCGCCTGGTCCTGCACGACGTCGGATTTGCCTTCCGGCGCGATCTGCGGCCCGTTCAGCAGCGACTCGGGGCTGCCGGTCGCGCTGATCTGCTCGGCCGCGAGCGCGGCTGCGGTCGCCGCGAACTGCTCGCGCCGCTCGGGCGCGATGTTCTCGACGAGCACCGTGAGCAGCTGCTGCTCGATCAGGTAGACCATGTCCATGATCTTCTTGATCACCTGCCCGGTCAGATCCTGGAAATCCTGCGCGAGCATGATCTCGAGCAGCTGCGCGCTGGTCGCCGACGCCGCCTCCGGCAGCGCGCGCAGGAACGTGCGCGTGTCGTCCATCAGCTCGCGCACTTCCGCGTGCTCGATCGGCGCCGCATACCACTGCGCCCAGCGCGCATCGAGCGCCTCGGCCTCGTTCTGGATGCGCTCCTGCATCGGCTTCGCGACCTCGATCGCGTTCAGCACGCGCTCGGCCGCCTGCTCGGTCATCGTCGCGACGTAGCGCAGCCGGTCGCGGGCATCGGGCACGGCTTCCGCCGCGCGCTCGACATGCTTGTCGAGCCCGAGCTCGCGCATCGAATCGCGCAGCGTGCGCGTGACGTGGCCGATGCGCGCGAGGATCCGGTCGCTCGCGTAATCGGCGCCTTCGGCGTGGCCGTCGGCGTTGACTGCCGCGCCGGCAAGCGCCGCATGGATCGGCTCGTTCACGTCAGCTCCCGGCCTTGGCCATCTTGTCGATGATCTTGTTCAGCTTCTCGTCGAGCGTCGCGGCCGTGAACGGCTTCACGACGTAGCCGCTCGCGCCCGCCTGCGCGGCCGCGATGATGTTCTCCTTCTTCGACTCGGCCGTGACCATCAGCACCGGCAGGTGCGTGAGCGTCGCGTCCGCGCGGATTTCCTTCAGCATCGCGAGGCCGTCGAGGTTCGGCATGTTCCAGTCGGAGATCACGAAGTCGAAGCCGCCGCCGCGCAGCCGCGCGAGGCCGGCCGCGCCGTCCTCGGCTTCGTCGACGTTCGTGTAGCCCAGTTCCTTGAGCAGGTTTCGGACGATCCTGCGCATCGTCGGGAAATCGTCCACCACCAGGATTTTCATGCTCTTGTCCATCGTCGTTCCTTTGCAGATTCGTTACCGTCGGGGCCCGCAGCATCGCACGTGCCCCGTGACATTTCATTCAGACGCGCTGCACGCGGTCGCCCATCGTCGCCAGTCGCGCCATCACGCGCCGGCTCATCTCCGAAAGCGGCGCGACCTCGTCCGCGCCGCCGAGCGCGATCGCCTCGCGCGGCATCCCGAACACGATGCAGCTCGCCTCGTCCTGCGCGAACGTGTGGGCGCCCGCGCGCTTCATGTCCAGCAGGCCGGCCGCGCCGTCGCGGCCCATCCCCGTAAGGATCACGCCGATCGCGTTCTTGCCCGCATGCTGCGCCGCCGAGCGGAACAGCACGTCGACCGACGGCCGGTGCCGGTTCACCGGCGGCTCGTCGGACAGCTGCGCGATGTAGTTCGCGCCGCTGCGCGCGAGCAGCAAGTGCGCATGGCCCGGCGCGATGTACGCATGGCCCGGCAGCACGCGCTCGCCGTGCTCGGCTTCCTTCACCGCGATCCGGCACAGGCCGTTCAGCCGCTGCGCGAAGGACTTCGTGAAGCCGGGCGGCATGTGCTGCGCGATCAGCACCGCCGGCGCGTCCGGCGGCAGCGGCGTCAGCACCTCGCGGATCGCCTCGGTGCCGCCCGTCGACGCGCCGATGATGATCAGCTTCTCGGTACTGACGAGCGGGTTGTTGACCATCGGCGCGGCCGGCTGGCCGCTCGCCGTGCGCGCGGCGGCCTGCGGCTGCGGCGCCTGGCGCACGCGCGCGCGCGATGCCGCACGGATCTTGTCCGCGAGCTTTTCCGCGTAGTCGAGCATGCCGTCGCGAATCCCGACGCGCGGCTTCGTGACGAAATCCACCGCGCCGAGTTCGAGCGCGCGCAGCGTGATTTCGGAGCCGCGCTCGGTCAGCGACGACACCATCACGACCGGCATCGGCCGCAGGCGCATCAGCTTCTCGAGGAAGTCGAGCCCGTCCATGCGCGGCATTTCGACGTCCAGCGTCAGGACGTCCGGGTTGTGCTGCTTGATGAGCTCGCGCGCGACGAGCGGATCGGGCGCGGTCGCGCACACTTCCATGTCGGGCTGGCTGTTGATGATCTCCGTCATCAGGCTGCGGATCAGCGCCGAGTCGTCGACGCACAACACTTTGATCTTCTGCACTGCGGTCATGCCTCCTGCTTTCTCGAAAGGTTGGCCGCAAACGGGCTGCCGGCCTTCGTGTTCGTCGTCTGCGCGCCCGCGCCGCCGCGTGCGCCGAACAGCTCGATGCGCGGGCGTGCCGGCGGCGGCGCGGCCGGCCGCTTCGCCGCGAACAGCTCGACGTGCGCGCGCGGCCGCTCGGCGCGCACGCGGTCGGCCTCGCGCGCCAGCGCGGCTTCGCGCTCGGTCACGCCCGGCACCTGCAGCCGCAGCTTCTTCACCATCGCGCGGCCGGTGCGCGGCATGAACGCGACCTTGCGCGGGTGCACGCCCTGCAAGTCCTCCGCGGTGATGCGGATGCGTTCGAGCGCGAGATAGCGGCGCACGAAATCCGCGTTGCGGTCGCCGATGTTGATGGTCGTCATCCCGGCCAGCACGGCCGCGCCGCCGAACACCTTCGCCTCGAAGCGCTCGCGGCGGCCGCCGGCCTTGATCAGTTCGTTGATCAGCACTTCCATCGCGTACGCGCCGTAGCGCATCGACTCCGACGCGGCCGCGCCGGCATCGGCGCCGTCGTCGGGCAGCATGAAGTGATTCATCCCGCCGATGCCCGCCAACGGGTCGTGCAGGCACGCGGCGACGCACGAGCCGAGCACGGTCATCAGCACCATGTCCTCGGACGTCGTGTAGAACTCGTTCGGCAGCAGCTTCACGCCGGGGCGTTCGAAGTGGTTGTCGAAGTAGCGATTGGTCGCGATCGGCAGGGCGCTCATCCGCGTTCTCCGTAAGCGGGCACGGCACCCGCGGCACGCGCATGGGCGCGCGGCGGCGCCGCCGCGGCCGGTGCGGCGCCGTGCGGGCGCAGGCCCGGCGCGGCATCGCGCGTCAGTTCGTACACCGTCTGCCCGCGCAGCCGGAACGCCTGCGAGACGTACGTGAAATTCTCCGAATGCCCGGCGAACAGCAGGCCGCCCGGCTTCACGAGCGGCTCGAAGCGCGACAGCACCTGCCCCTGCGTCGGCTTGTCGAAATAGATCATCACGTTGCGGCAGAAGATCGCGTCGAACGGCTTCGCGATCCCGTAGTCGGCATCGGTCAGGTTCAGCTGCTCGAAGCGGATCATCGCGCGCAGTTCCGGGCGCACCTTCACGCGGCCGGCCTGCGCGCCCGTGCCTTTCAGGAAGAAGCGCTTGAGCCGCTCCGGGCTCAGGTGCTTGACCTGGTCGTACGTGTAGATGCCGGCCTCGGCCTTCGCGAGCACCTGCGTGTCGAGATCGGTCGCGAGAATCGATGCGCCGCGCGCGGCCGATTCGCCGAGCGCCTCGATCAGCGTGATCGCGATCGAGTAAGGCTCCTCGCCGGTCGACGCCGCCGAGCACCACACCGACACGGGCGCCGCGCGACGCTTCACGAAGTCGGCGAGGATCGGGAAATGGTGCGACTCGCGGAAGAACGCGGTCAGGTTCGTCGTCAGCGCGTTGGTGAACGCTTCCCACTCGAGCGGATCGTCCTCCTGCTCGAGCAGGTCGAGGTAGTCGCGGAACGTGTCGAGGCCGCGGGCGCGCAGCCGACGTGCGAGCCGGCTGTACGCCATGTCGCGCTTGTGCTCGGACAGCGAAATGCCCGCGCGTTGATGGATCAGCGCGCGGATGCGTGCGAAATCCGCGCCGGTAAACGCGAAGTCGCGCCCCGGCTCGCCCGCGCGGGGCGAGGCATCCGGTGCATCGGGTCGAAACGGTGCGCGCGCGGACGGCATGGCTTAGAAAGTCTCCCAGTCGTCGTCGGACGTGCCGGCCGCCGCCATCGCCGGCTTCTCGCCGTTCAGCGCGGGGCGAACCAGTGCGGGCTTCTCGGCAGACTTCGGCGCCGGTGCGGCGGCCGCCTTCGCGAGACGCGGGCCGTAGCCGCCCGCGGCCGGCGCTTCCTTCGATGCGCGTGCGGCGGCGGCGTCCGGCGCGCGCCGGGTTTCGTGGCTCGCGGCCGGTGCCGCGGCATGCGGCGCCGGTGCGGCGCGACGGGCCGGCTGCGCGGCAGGCTGCGGTGCCGGCAATGCGGCCGGCGACGCTTCGTGCGCGGCCGGGCGTGCAGCGTTGCGCGCCGGCGCGAGCGCGATGCCGCCCGCGACGCGCCACTCCGACACGACCGCCTTCATCTGGCGCGTCTGCTCCTCGAGCGATGCGGCCGCCGCCGCGGCCTGCTCGACGAGCGCCGCGTTCTGCTGCGTGACCGAATCCATCTGGCCGACCGCGCGATTGACCTGCTCGATGCCGGTCGACTGCTCGTCCGACGCGGCGCTGATCTCGCCCATGATGTCGGTCACGCGGCGCACGGCCTGCACGATCTCGTCCATCGTCGAGCCGGCGCGCGCGACGAGTGCCGACCCGCTTTCGACCTTCTCGGCCGAATCGCCGATCAGCTGCTTGATTTCCTTCGCGGCGCTCGCGCTGCGTTGCGCCAGCGAGCGCACTTCGCCCGCGACCACGGCGAAGCCGCGGCCCTGCTCGCCCGCACGCGCGGCTTCGACCGCCGCGTTCAGCGCGAGGATGTTGGTCTGGAACGCGATGCCTTCGATCGTGCCGATGATGTCGACGACCTTGCCCGAGCTCGCCGCGATGTCCTGCATCGTCGACACGACCTGGCCGACGACGTCGCCGCCCTGCGTCGCGATGTCGGACGCGTTCACCGCGAGCTGGCTCGCCTGCCGCGCGTTCTCCGCGTTCTGCCGCACGGTGCCGGTCAGCTGCTCCATGCTCGATGCGGTTTCCTGCAGCGACGCGGCCTGCTCCTCGGTGCGCTGCGACAGGTCGGTGTTGCCGGTCGAGATCTCGCGCGCGCCGACGTCGATCGACTCGGTGCCGCGATGCACGGCCTGCACCATCGTCGTCACGGCGTCCTGCATCCGCTTGATGCCGCCGAACAGGCGGCCGATCTCGTTGGTGCTGGACACGTTCACCGGCTGCGTGAGGTCGCCGCCGGCGATGCGCTCGAAGTGCGCGATCGCGTCCTCGAGCGGCTTCACGATCAGCCCGCGCATGGCGAAGCGGATCGCGATCACGACGACGAACGCGATCGCGATGCCGGCCGCGATCAGCACGACCATCAGCGAGATCTGCGACTGCGTCGCGGCCTGGCGTTCTTCCGCGCGCTTCTGCAGCGATGCGACCACGGCCGCCGCCGTCTGGTCGAACGCGACGAACATCGGGCTGATCTTCGCGTCGGCAATCGCGTGGTACGCCGCCATGTCGCCCGCGCGCGCCGCGGCAAATTCGGGCTCGACGCCTTCCTTCACGATCGTCGTGTAGCGGGCGGTGAGCTCGTCGACGAGCGCCTGCTCGACGCCGAGCTTCGGCGTCGACTGGAACGCCTGCCAGTTCTGGTTCGACTTCGTAAACAGCTCCTGCGCACGGTCGAGCACCTTCGACGCCTCGGCCGCATTGCCGGCTTCGGTCAGCGTACGAAAGCGATCGAGCGCTATGCGCGAGCGCAGCAGGTGCGCGGCCGTGTCGTCCAGCGTGTGAATCGCCGGCAGGTCGACGTGCGCGATCTCGTCGAGCGAACGGCTCGCGTGATTGAGCGCGTAGAGGCCGAGCCCGCCGACCGCGGCGGCCAGGCACACGAGGATGAGTCCGACCGCCGTGAGCGTCGTGCGGATCGACCAGTTATGCAACATTGCAGATTCTCCCGAAATTCCTGCGCGCGCGGCGCGCTTACCCGCCGAGTGTTTCGATCAGCGCCATTTCACGGCTCGACATCAACTTTTCGATGTCCATCAGGATCAGCATCCGGCCATCGACGGTGCCGAGGCCCGTCAGGTACTCGGTCGTCAGCGTCGCGCCGAACTCCGGCGCCGGCATGATCTGGTCGGTCTGCAGCGTCAGCACGTCCGACACGCCGTCGACCACCATCCCGACCACGCGGTTCGACACGTTCAGGATGATCACGACGGTCTGGTGGTCGTACTCGACGCGGCCGAGATGGAACTTGATCCGCATGTCGACGATCGGCACGATGATGCCGCGCAGGTTGATCACGCCCTTGATGAAGTCCGGCGCGTTCGCGATGCGCGTGACGCTGTCGTAGCCGCGGATTTCCTGCACCTTCAGGATGTCGATCCCGTATTCCTCGTCGCCGAGCGTGAACACCAGGAATTCCTGGCCGGTCGCGTCGCCTTGTTCCGCGTCGCGGCGGCTCGTTGCCGCGTTCGCCGCGGCCGGATTGATCATTTGGACTTCAGCAGACACGTTTGCCCCCAATCGGTTGAATGGCGAGAGACATCAGATCATCGCGAGCTCGGCGCCGGTACGGGCGCCGTGCATCGCACGGGTTTCGCGGTTCAGCGCCGCGACGTCGACGATCAGTGCGACGCTGCCGTCGCCGAGGATGGTCGCCGCCGAGATGCCGTGCACCTTGCGGTAATTCGTTTCGAGGTTCTTCACCACCACCTGCTGCTGGCCGACCAGCTCGTCGATGAGCATCGCGAAGCGGCGCCCCTCGGTTTCCATGATCGTGACGATCCCCTGGGTCGGATCGGTGCGCGCGTCCTCGACCGAGAACACCTCGTGCAGCGCGACGAGCGGCAGGTATTCGCCGCGCACGCGCACCACGCGCTCGCCGTTGCCGACCGTGTAGATGTCGTCGTTCGACGGCTGCAGCGACTCCATCACGAAGTTCAGCGGCAGGATGAAGATCTCCGTGCCGACCTTCACCGACATCCCGTCGAGAATCGCGAGCGTGAGCGGCAGCACGATCCGCGTGGTCGTGCCGCGGCTGGCCTGCGAGCTGATCTCGACGTGGCCGCCCATCGACTGGATGTTGCGCTTCACGACGTCCATCCCGACGCCGCGGCCCGATACGTCGGTCACCGTCTCGGCGGTCGAGAAGCCCGGCGCGAAGATCAGTTGCCAGACTTCGTCGTCGCTGATGGTGTCGGGAATCTGCATGCCCTGCTTCGCGGCCTTCGCGAGAATCCGCTCGCGGTTCAGGCCGCCGCCGTCGTCGCTGACCTCGATCACGATGTTGCCGCCGTGATGCGCGGCCGACAGCACGAGCTGGCCGACCGAGTCCTTGCCGGCGGCGACGCGTTTGTCGACGGTCTCGATCCCGTGGTCGAGGCTGTTGCGCACGAGGTGGGTGAGCGGGTCGATGATCCGCTCGATCAGGCTCTTGTCGAGCTCGGTCGCCTGGCCGAACGTGACGAGTTCGACCTGCTTGCCGAGCTTGCCGGCCAGGTCGCGCACGAGGCGCGGGAAGCGGCTGAACACGTAGTCCATCGGCATCATGCGGATCGACATCACCGCTTCCTGCAGGTCGCGCGCGTTGCGTTCCAGTTGCGCCATCCCGTTGAAGAGGCGGTCGTGCAGCGCCGGATCGAACGCGCTCGCCGTTTCCGCGAGCATCGCCTGCGTGATCACGAGTTCGCCGACCAGGTTGATCAGCTGGTCGACCTTCTCGACGCCGACGCGGATCGAGCTGCCTTCGGCGCCCGATGCCGCGGCGGCCGGGCGCGGACGCTTGTCGTCGTGGTGGGCGGCGGCGTGGGCAGCCGGCGCGGCGGCTTCGGCGTGCGGCTGCGGGGCCGCTTGCGGCGCCGGTTGCGCGGCCGCGCCCGGCTGCGCCGGCGCTTGCGATGCGGCGGCGGCCGGCGCGGCACCGGCGGCTTGCGCGAATACCTCGACGCGTGCGGCCGGCTCCGGCGCGGCGGCCGGTTCGAGCGCGGCCGGCGCGGCGGCAGGCGCCGCCGGTGCGGCCGGCGCGGTGCCGCGCGCGATGCGGATCTGGCTGTCGTCGATCACGAAGCAGCACACGGCGACGATGTCGTCGGACGGCACGTCCGATTCGAGCCACAGCGTCAGGTCCGCGCCCGCTTCCTCGCGGCCGACGATCCGGCCGAGATTGCCGAGTTCCTCGGTGAGCAGCGCCTGGTCCTTCGCGTCGACCCCGACGAGCGTGATCTTCAGGTGCGGGCCGCCCGCGCCGGCGTCGTCCGCCGGATGCGCGGCCGCGACGGCCTGTTCGACCACGTGATCGGGCGCGCGGTCGTCGGCGACGGCCACCGGCGCCGGTGCGGCGGCCTCGGCCGGCACCGCTGGCGCGACGTCCGCGGGCGCACCCGCGCCGCTCTCGGCCTTCAGGCGTTCGAGCTTCGCGCAGATCGTCGCGGCAGCCGCCGCGTCCGGTTCCGCGCTGGCGCGATAGTCGACCAGCTGGTCGGACAGCACGTCCTTGGTCTCGAGGAACGCGTCGACCATTTCCTTGGTCAGCGTCAGCTCATGGTTGCGCGCGCGGTCGAGCAGCGACTCGAGGATGTGGGTCGTCTCGGTCAGCGCGGAAAAGCCGAAGGTCGCCGCGCCGCCCTTGATCGAATGCGCGGCGCGGAAGATCGCGGCCAGGTCCTCGGGGTCGGGCGAGCCGACGTCGAGGTTCAGCAGCAGCTGCTCCATCTGCGCGAGCAACTCGTCCGCTTCGTCGAAAAAGGTCTGGTAGAACTGCGTGATGTCGAGAGTCATGCCCGGTCACCGGTTGAATTCTTCGCGTACATGTCAGGAGGCGGTCTGCTCGGACAGCGTCGCGACCAGGTCGATCAGCACGGCCGGGTCGATCGGCTTTTCGATCCAGCCGGTCGCGCCCGCGTCGCGCGCGGCGTCCTTGAAGGCATCGCTGCCTTCGGTGGTCAGCACGAGGATCGGCGTGTCCGCGTATGCCGTCAGCTTGCGCAGCGAGGCGATCACCTCGAGCCCGTTCTTGCGCGGCATGTTCTGGTCGGTCAGCACCAGGTCGTACGGCACGGTGGCCGCCATGTCGAAGCCGGCTTCGCCGTCCGGCGCCACCGTCACGTCGTAGCCGGCCTGCGCCAGCGTCGCCTGCAGCAGCGCGCGCATGGTCGCCGAGTCGTCGATGGCGAGAATGGTTCGGATCATGTCTGTCTCGAAATCTGGGAAACGTCAGGGTTTCGGCGCCACGGCGACGGCGCTCGCGAGCATCGGTCGCGCGGCCGGCGCCGGGCCGCCGAGCTGCTGGGCCAGCAGCTTCGAGCCCGCCGCGTCGGCCGACAGCGTCGTGGTCGTCGCGTCGTCGCGCATCAGCGCGTCTTCGGATTTGCGATTCAGCACGATCACGCTGATCCGGCGGTTTTCCGGATCGAGCGGATCGGCCTTGTTCAGGTTCTGCGTCGACGCGAGGCCGAGCACGCGCAGCACCTTCGCCTCGTCCATGCCGCCCGCGATCAGCTCGCGGCGCGACGCGTTCGCGCGGTCGGCCGACAGCTCCCAATTGCTGTAGCCGCCCTCGCCGCCCGCGTACGGCACCGCGTCGGTGTGGCCCTGGACGATGATCCGGTTCGGCACGTCGTTCAGCGTCTTGCCGATCTCGCGCAGGATGTCGCGCATATACGGCTCGACGTGGTCGCTCGACATCGCGAACATCGGCCGCTTCTGCGTATCGACGATCTCGATGCGCAGTCCCATCAGCGTCGAATCGATGCGGATCTGCTGCTTGAACTGGCGCAGCGTCGGGTTCGCCTCGATCGCCGCCATCAGCTTGATCTGCAGGTCGTGCAGGCGCGTCTGCTCGAGCCGGTCCTGCGCGCCCTGCGCCTGCGAGCGCGTCTTGTCGTCGCCGGCCTTCGCGACGCGGTCGGCGAGCGACGTCGTGCCGTCGGTGCGGCGCAGCGTGCCGGCGTCGAGGCTCGACAGGTCGCGGCCGCCGCCGTTGATGATGCTCGAGTCCTGCGAGCTGCGATCGCCGCTGCCGAACAGCGCGGCCTTCAGCGGCGTGTTGAAGTACTCGGCGATCCCCTTCAGCTGCACCGGCGTGACCGAGCTCAGCAGCCACATCAGCAGGAAGAACGCCATCATCGCGGTCATGAAGTCCGCGTAGGCGAGCTTCCATGCGCCGCCGTGGTGGCCCTTCTTCTGCGGGGCCACCCGTTTCACGACGATCGCGCGATCCTTGTTCTTGCTCATCGAACGCTCCGCGTCACTTCGCCTTCACGCGGCGCACGTGCTCTTCGAGCTCGGTAAACGACGGCCGCTCGGTCGAGAACAGCACCTTGCGGCCGAACTCGACCGCGATCGCCGGCGCATAGCCGTTCAGGCTCGCGAGGATCGTCACCTTGATGCACTGGAACATCTTGGTCGACTCGGCCACGCGCTGCTCCGCGAGGCTCGCGAGCGGCCCGATCAGCCCGTACGACAGCAGGATCCCGAGGAACGTGCCGACCAGCGCCTGCGCGATCATCGCGCCGAGCACCGCGGGCGGCTTGTCGGCGGATGCCATCGTGTGGACGACGCCCATCACGGCCGCGACGATCCCGAACGCCGGCATCGCGTCGCCGACGCGCATCAGCGCGTGCGCCGGGCCCTCGCCTTCGGCGTGGTGCGTCTCGATCTCCTCGTCCATCAGGCTCTCGATCTCGAACGCGTTCATGTTGCCGCCCACCATCAGGCGCAGGTAATCGGTCAGGAATTCGACGATGTGGCGATCGGCGAGGATCTTCGGGTATTGCGTGAAGATCGGGCTCTTGTCCGGATCGTCGATGTCGGCCTCGAGCGTCAGCGTGCCTTCCTTGCGCGCCTTGGCGAGCAGCACGTACAGGAGCGCCATCAGCTCCATATAGACGTCCTTGGTGTACTTCGAGCCCTTGAAGAGCGTCGGCAGCACACGCAGCGTCCCCTTGATGGTCTTCATGCCGTTGCCGAGGATGAACGCGCCGACGCCCGCGCCCGCGATCATCAGGATCTCGACCGGCTGGATCAATGCGCCCAGATGCCCGCCTGCCAGCGCGTAACCGCCGAAGACGGACAACAGCGTCACGAGTGTTCCCACGATAATCAGCACTGCCTGTCCCTCACGAATGACCGGCGGGGAGACCGCCGTTAATCAGGTTTACGGCAGTCGGCAGGAAAACTTTCGCGGTCGCGCCGAGGCGGCGCGGCGGTGTTTACCAGCAAGCCTCGGCCGGTTCGCGCGGCGCGCGGCGGCCATCCGGCGTCCGCTCGCGCCCCGCCCGAAGGCGCTCAGGCCGCGGCGGCGGACAGCTCGGCGCGCGCGGCGGCGGCCTTGCGGGTCTTGCCCGCGCGCGACGGCGGCTGGCAGAGGCCGCACACGAAACCTTGATGCGGATCATGCGCGTGCGCGACGAAGTGGCCGCCGCAACGCGTGCACGGGGTCATCTGCAGCATCCCCGAGTCGAAGAAGCGCACCAGCGTCCACGCGCGCGTGAGGCTCAGCGCGGCCTCGTCGCCGGACAGGTTCACGTGCTCCAGATAGAGCCGGTACGCCTTCACGATCGACTGGATCGGCTCGCAGCGGCCGTGATCCTGCATGAACCGGTAGATGTTGTAGAACAGCGACGAGTGGATGTTCGGCTGCCACGTCATGAACCAGTCGGTCGAGAACGGCAGCATCCCCTTCGGCGGCGACGCGCCCTTCAGCTCCTTGTACAGCTTGATCAGGCGATCGCGCGACAGGCTCGTTTCCGCCTCCAGCAGCTGCAGCCGGGCGCCCAGTTCGATCAGTTCGATGGCGAGGGTGATTTCCTTCACCTCGATCACGACGCTTTTGCTTGCCATGGTGAATAACCGTCCGCTTGACGTTGTTCGGATGAGTGGCCAAAGCGCCGCCTGCCGGCGCGGCGCGCCGGGACGAACGCAAGGCGGGAAGGATCAGCGGACGCTTTCGACCGGCTGGCCGGCCATCAGGATGGCCGAATGCGCGTGCGTGACGACGTCGCTGCGCCCCTTGTCGGCGAGCGACGACAGCAACGCGTGATCGTCGAAGCGGAAGCGGCACAACATCTGGTTCGATGCCGCGAGCTTCACGGTCTGGGCGAGCGTGAGGTTCGCGAGCACGTCGGCCAGTTCCTGGGATACGCCCATGCGGAACATGCCCATCGCTTTGTCTTCCCGCAGCAGGCGCTGCGCGAGGAGGAGGTACGACAGGTTGACCTCTTTGATCTCACTGAGCATTTCGCTGGTGGCGCTCATGATTCCCCCGTTAAGAGCTTTGCTTTGGCCTTTCGTGTTATGAAAACGTTTGCTCGATCAGGCCGCGCTGGGCGCACCGTCGGCACGTTTATAGTCTTACAGGGCGAATTTTGGCCAAACGGGATTTATGTCGGTATCAGCGAAGTGGCGTATGCCGCGCAGGATTTGTCTGTAAACCGTGTAGGAATTTTTCCGACAAAGCGAATTGAAAGGGAACAAACGGCGGGGCGAGTGACGCGCGAATTCGTCGACGATGCGGTACCGCATGGGACAAATCCGGCTGGAGGCCTTCTGACAAGGCTGCCGGAAAGTGAATCGGTAAAAATTATAGTGGTTTTTCACGATAGCGCAACAATTCTCGTTGCCATATCGCTTTATGTTTCCGCACCCTTTTTATCGGGGTTTTCGCGTATTTCATGGTGTAACAAGCCTTAAGTGTTTGAAAAAACACTCGAACCCCTGAAGGCGATATCGATAATGGACTCCAATGGGCGGCGGCGGGAGCCGTGCCGGCCCGCCCCGCAGCTTGCCGCCCGGCCTCCCGCGCACCGCGCCCCGGACCGGGCCACGTACCGCAAAGCGCGTGCGTCGGCGAGTTCCGCAACCCTGCATCGGACCAGCATGCGCACTCGAGCGCCCCGCGCTGGTCGACACCGGAGAACGCCCATGCGTATTGCCCAGATCGCGCCGCTTTACGAAGCTGTCCCGCCGAAACTCTATGGCGGCACCGAGCGTGTCGTGTCCTATCTCACCGAGGCGCTCGTCGAGCTTGGCCACGACGTGACGCTGTTCGCGAGCGGCGACTCCGTCACGTCCGCCCGTCTCGAGGCGGCATGGCCGCGCGCACTGCGGCTCGACCCGTCGATACGCGACTCGATGGCGCCCCATATGCGCCTGATCGAACAGGTCGCCCGTGTCGCGCACGAATTCGACGTGCTGCACTTCCACCTCGACTACATGCCGTTCTCGCTGATGTCGCGCCTCGATACGCCTTACGTGACGACGCTGCACGGCCGCCTCGACCTGCCGGAGCTGCAGCCGGTGTTCGACGCCTTCCCGGACGCGCCGGTCGTATCGATCTCGAACAACCAGCGCAAGCCGCTGCCGCAGGCCGCATGGGCCGGCACCGTGTATCACGGGCTGCCCGACACGCTGCTCACGCCGCAACCGGACGTGAAACCCGAATACCTTGCCTTCCTCGGCCGGATCTGCCCCGAAAAGCGGGTCGACACCGCGATCCGGATCGCCGCGCAAAGCGGGCTGCCGCTGAAGATCGCCGCGAAGGTCGACAAGGCCGACGCCGATTACTTCAAGGAAGTGATCGAGCCGCTGCTCGGCGAGGCGCACGTCGAATTCATCGGCGAGATCAACGAGGCGCAGAAGCCGGCGTTCCTGTCCGGCGCGAAGGCGCTGCTGTTCCCGATCGACTGGCCGGAGCCGTTCGGCCTGGTGATGATCGAGGCGATGGCCTGCGGCACGCCGGTCGTCGCGTTCAACCGCGGCTCGGTGCCGGAAGTGATCGAGGACGGCGTGACCGGCTTCATCGTCGAGGACGTGCAGGGCGCTGTCGGTGCGCTGCACCGGATCGACAGCCTGTCGCGCGACGCGATCCGCGCACGTTTCGATACGCGCTTCAGCTCGAAAGCGATGGCGCGGCGTTATGTCGAAACTTACGAATCACTTTGCACGGCGGCAAAACGGCCGGTCTTGCGTCAGGTCGCGGGCGCCTGACGCCGAAATTCGTCAGGAAATATCCGGTGAAATTCGCGCCGAAATCGGCGCGAAAATCCCGAAGACGCCAAAGAGCCGCATCGACGATGCGGCTCTTTCTTTTTGCGCGGTCATTCGATCAGGAAACGATCGCGGTTTTTCCCGACGATCCAATTCGGCGGCTTGCCGCGCCCGCTCCAGGTTGCGCCCGACTTCGGGTCGCGGTATTTCGGGGGCAGCGGCGCCTTTTTCGGCGGACGGCCGCGCCGCGCTCGCTCCGCGAAGCCCAGGTCCTCGGCCGTCAGGCCATATTCGGCAATCATTCGCTGGACGTCGGCGATCACCGTCGCCACTTCCTGGCGACGCACGTCGTCCGCCTGGGCCTGCAACTCGGCGATCTGCGCCTTGAGTTTCGCGTATTGAGACATTTTTCGACTCCCCTTTTCCATGATGCGGCTCCAGCGAGTTCGGCCGGAACGCCAACATCCGTTACGTCATCGTACTGCCGCCCTGCTCTTCGAATTTAATGCTGTCATCTTTAACCGATTCGTCGATATCGAGAATGCGGACTTATTCTAATAAAAGCCATTCTCCGGCCATTCAAATTTAACAATCGTTGACCCTCTCGAAGCCGATTCATTTCCTATAATCCAGACCAATTCCGGCGTCGGAATAAATCATCCGGTCGCCCGTTTGTCTTCAACCCACTTGAACGAGGTCCTTACATGAATCTTTCTCAGCGTCTGGCTGCAGAGGTATTCGGCACGTTCTGGCTGGTGCTCGGCGGGTGCGGAAGCGCCGTGCTGGCCGCCGCCTTTCCGGGCCTCGGCATCGGCTTTGCCGGCGTCGCACTCGCCTTCGGCCTGACCGTGCTGACGATGGCGTTCGCGATCGGCCATATTTCGGGCTGCCACCTGAATCCGGCGGTGAGCGTCGGCCTGACGGTCGCCGGCCGCTTCCCGGCGCGCGATCTCGCGCCGTACATCGTCGCGCAGGTGGTCGGCGCCACGCTGGGAGCGTTCGTGCTGTACCTGATCGCGACCGGCAAGCCGGGCTTCGACGTCGTCGGCAGCGGCTTTGCGACGAACGGCTTCGGCGAGCGCTCGCCCGGCCATTACTCGCTCGGCGCGGCGTTCATCTGCGAAGTCGTGATGACGGCCTTCTTCCTGTTCGTGATTCTCGGCGCCACCGACAAGCGCGCGCCTGCCGGCTTCGCGCCGATCGCGATCGGCCTGTGCTTGACGTTGATTCACCTGATCTCCATCCCGGTCACCAACACGTCGGTGAACCCGGCCCGCTCGACCGGCCCGGCGCTGTTCGTGGGCGGCGAGGCGATCGGCCAGCTGTGGCTGTTCTGGGTCGCGCCGATCATCGGTGCGGCAATCGCGGGGATCGTCTATCCGCTCATCGCCGGGCGCGACGATGCCGTCGGCCTGCTGCCCGCATCCGCTCGCACCAACGAATAAAACGCTACGGGGTCACGCGAGCAGAGCAGCGAGCCTCACGCTGTCGAACAACATAGAGGCAGGTAATTTGGACGGGCGCCGCTGGCGCCCGTTTTTCATGGCCGCTCAGGAAGCGGCGACGCCGTCGAGGGTGTCCTCGAGCGCGAACAGCGTGCGCAGGTGGCGGGCGACGCCCGCGTCGAAGTTGTTGCCGATCCGCGGGATGTACGGCAGGTGCGCGATCAGGTCGGGGTTCGCGTTGTTCATCATGAACGCGTGACCGGCCGTTTCGAGCAGGTCGATGTCGTTCATGTTGTCGCCGAACGCGATGCAGTGGCCGGCGTCGACGCCGAGCCGCGCGAGCACCGCACGCAGCGCGCGGCCCTTCGACACGTTGGCGGTCATCACTTCGAGACAGTCGGGCAGTGAATACGTGACGTACAGCGCATCGCCGAACCGCACGCGCATCTGCTCGGCGACCACCGCCAGATCGGCCGGCTCGCCGATATACAGCACCTTTGCGATATCGGCGCCGTCGTGCGCGGACATGTCGATCACGTCGTACCGGAATCCCGAATCCTGGTGGAATTCGAGCAGGTGCGGCGCGTCGCGGTCGATCAGCCAGCCGCGGTCGGTGAACAAGTTGACGATCACGCGCCCGTGCGCGCCGGTCACGCCCGGCTGCACGAGGCCGCGGACGATCGCGGGATCGATGTCCTGCGCGTGGATCGCCGTGTCGTCCGGCGCATGCACGCGCGCGCCGTTCGACGTGATCAGGTACGGCCGGATGCCCAGCACGTCGCGGATGCCGGCGACGTCCGCATAGTGGCGCCCCGTCGCGATCACGAATTGCAGGCCGTCGCGGTCGAGCCGGCGGACGGTCTCGATCGTGTACGGATCGAGCTGGTGGTCGCTGTTCAGCAGGGTGCCGTCGAGATCGGTGGCGATGACTTTGTACATGGGGACGGGTGAATGGCGCGCAGGACGCTGCGGAACCGCCATTTTAACGTCGTGCCCGGGGGGCCGCCGGGCGGTTGGGGAACGGGCCGGTTTCGGGCCGTTCGGCCTGCCCGGCCGGCTCACCACTCACCGCACGCCGCCCATTTGAACCGCTCACCCCGCTTCGGCTGCCCTCAATGCCTGCAACGCAAGCCGCAACGCGCCGTGCGCGGAATCGTCGAGCGGCGCGCGCAGCCGGGCCGCGTGGCGCGCCGGCACGGCCGGCGCCAGCGCGTCGGCCAGCCCGCCGCACAGCGCGACCGGCAGCGCCTGCCGCGGATCGAGCGCGTCGATCATCTTGCCGATCTCTTCGCCGGCCTGCGCGATCAGCGCCGCCGCACAAGGATGGTCGCGGTGCGCGAACACGATCGGCGCGAGGCGCGCGTAGATCGTCTGGTTCGCATCGCACGACCACTGGACGAGTGCGTCTCGATCGTGCACGCCCGTTTCCGCGAGCAGCGCGCCGGCGAACGCGTCGCGCGGCACGCGGCCGTCGAGCGCCTGCTGCGCGTATGCAAGCGCGCGCATGCCGAGCCACGCACCGCTCGCCTCGTCGCCGGACGGAAAACCGAAGCCGCCCGCGATGCGGCAGTCGCCCGCCGCGTCGAGCGCCGCCGCGATGCTACCGGTGCCGAGTGCGACGATGAGCCCCGGCGCGCCGCCGTGCGCGCCGACGACGGTCGTATACGCGTCGCTCTCGATCGCGAGCGCGTCGAGCGGCGCCTGCGCACGGAACGCGGCGAGCCACGCGGCGTTGTTGACGCCCGCGAGCCCGCAACCGAGCGCGCATTGCGACCAGTCGAACGCGAGGCCGGCCAGCGTGAAGGCGTCGGCGCAGGCCGCGCCGATCGATGCCCACGCGCGCTCGATGCCGAGCCCGAGCCCAGACGGGCCGCCGCGCCCCTGTGCGAGCTCGCGCCCGTGCCGATCGGCCAGTACCGCACGGGTGCCGGTGCCGCCGCCGTCGATGCCGATCGCAAAAAGTAGTGCCGTCATGCGTTGATCCTGCTGATTCGAACAGGCGCCAAGCTTAACCGGATCAGCGCCGCGCGCCCATCTGTCGTTCGGCCAGCTATGCCGTGAATGGGCCTTCCGCTATGCTGGCACGATCGAATCGACTCTGGAACGAGGCTGACGATGTCGCAGCGGTGCAACTGGGTAAGGACGGAAGCGGATGCTCACTATCACGATACCGAGTGGGGCGTGCCGTCGCATGACGATCGCCATCTGTTCGAAATGTTGATTCTCGAAGGCGCGCAGGCGGGGCTGTCGTGGTCGACGATCCTGAACAAGCGTGCCGGCTATCGCGAGGCGTTCGCCGAGTTCGATGTCGACGCGGTCGCGCGCTTCACGCCGAAGCACATCGAGAAGCTGCTCGAAAATCCGGGCATCGTGCGCAATCGCGCGAAGGTGGAGTCCGCGGTGACCAATGCCCGGGCCGTGCAGCGCATTCGCGACGACCACGGGTCGCTCGCGCAATTCCTGTGGTCGTTCGTCGACCATACGCCGGTGCAGAACGCGTGGCAGTCGTATCGCGACGCGCCCGCATCGACCGCCGAGTCCGATGCGCTCAGCAAGGCGCTGAAGGAATACGGCTGCAAGTTCGTCGGCTCGACGATCTGCTACGCGCTGATGCAGGCAACCGGGATGGTCAACGACCACGAGACCGGCTGCCCGTGTCACGCCAAATGCGCCGCGCTCGGCGGCAAGCAGCAGCCGGCACGGCGCCGCAAGGCAGGCTGACGGCGACGCAGCCCCGCCCGGCGGGCCGGGTTGGTGCATCGATACGTCATCGCGTCGTGCGTGGCCCGCACGCACGCGCTGCGCTTCTTCAAGCAGATGCCGATCCCGTCACGCCGACGCTGAGCGCCGCGATGAACGACTTCGGAACGAACCCCGCGGCGGCCCGAAACCGCCCGGCAATCCGTCGAACCCGCCGCGTCGCCGCCAGGCGGCCACCCCGCCAAGGCTTGATTCCCGAGATCGAAGCCGTTTTTTCCGGCCCGAAAAGCAAAACGGCGGAGCGGCTTCTTTCGAAGCACGCTCCGCCGTTTCGCGGCGAACCGTAGATGCTCTTAGTGGAGCTTCTTCGGCAGCATCTGGCTGCGCAGGCGCTTGTGCAGGCGCTTGACGGCTGCTGCCTTCTTGCGCTTGCGGACTGCGGTCGGCTTTTCGTAGGACTGGCGTTCGCGCAGTTCAGCGATCAGGCCATTTTTTTCGATAGCACGGCGAAAGCGGCGAATCGCCACTTCGAACGGCTCGTTTTCTTTCAGAAGAATCGTCGTCATGTCGTTCCTAAATTGCTTAAACGGTCAAAAACGTAGCGGCCAAGCGCCACGCACCGGCCATCCGGGCGTCCCCACAACAGGCGAAACGAGCGGAAATACGGCCTCGGAGGCCGGAAAAGAGAGGCACAAAGCACCGCGAGTACGCTTCACAAGCCGCGTGCAGCGCCGCGTTTGACTGCCAGCAAGAGTGCCGAGACGGCACAGGCTTGACAGAAAATCTCAATTCAGCCCGCCATCATATCAGGAAATCACAGACAAAACTATCCTTTTGTCGATCCCGCTTCGCCGCCCCGCGCGGCGCGGCCGCATACACCGTCCAACGAGACCGTCGCGCAACCCCGCCAAAATCGCTGCCAGCCATACCAGGCGTGGACTTCACGGCAGCGGCATGCTTCCGTCCCGATTTTCCTCACACATCCCTCTAAAGTTTTCGCCGGGTGCCGCCGTCAACCAGGAAAGGCGGGCAGCGCCACTCGCGATAAAGCGCAACGCCGAAAACGAACCTGATCCTGTCTGTACTCAGGCATTTTCCAAAACGAGGAAGCAAATGCTGAACATCAACACCAACATCCTTTCGCTGTCGACGCAGACGAATCTGTCGGGCTCGCAAAACGCGCTGTCGCAAGCGATCAACCGCCTGTCGTCGGGCAAGCGCGTGAACAGCGCGGCAGACGACGCAGCGGGCCTCGCAATCGCGACGACCCAGACGGCCGCGATCAACGCGCTGAACCAAGGCGTGTCGAACGCGAACAACGGCATCTCGATGGTCCAGACGACGGCCGGCGCGCTCCAGTCGATCGTCGACAACCTGCAACGTATCCGCCAGCTGGCAGTTGAAGCAGGCGACGGCTCGCTCGACTCCAACGCACGTGCAAACCTGCAGTCGGAAGTCTCGACCCGTCTGACGGAAATCTCGCGCGTCGCAACGCAAACGACGTTCAACGGTCAATCCGTCCTGCAAGGCCTGGGCACGGTCAGCTTCCAGATCGGCGCAATCAACGGCCAGACGATCGCAGCGAACTTCGGCGCGCAGAGCTGGGACTCGGCAAACCTCGGCCTCTCCGCGCTGACGGTTTCGAGCGTCACGGATTCGCAAGCCGCGATGGGCTCGATCGACGCAGTGCTGACGAAGGTCAACACGTTCCAGGCAACGCTCGGCGCAACGCAGAACACGTTCCAGTCGGCCATCACGAACACGCAGACGCAATCGACCAACATGTCGGCAGCCCGTTCGCAGATCACCGACGCGGACTTCGCGACGGAAACGGCGAACCTGAGCAAGGCGCAAGTGCTGCAGCAAGCAGGTATCTCGGTGCTGGCACAAGCGAACTCGCTGCCGCAGCAAGTCCTGAAGCTCCTGGGTTAATACCCCACGACCGGCGGCGCGCGTCTCGCGACGCGCCGTCCGCCGGCACGGGCGCCGCGACCTGGGTCCGGCGCCCGCGCCTTTTCATCGCGCACCCGGGAGGCTCACCTCCCGTTGCGCGCTTGTTCGACACCGACGCGCGATTCGCCCGAACCTGTCCGGCGATGCGGACCGGAGCACCCGAATGACCTCGACGACCACCACCACCACGTCCTCCAGCGACCTGAACACCGCGCTCCAGCAGGCTGCGCAGTCCCTCATCAGCGGCTCGACGAAGTCGTCGCTCGACGTCAATTCGCTCGTCTCCGCGCTCGTCACCGCGAAGACCGCCGCGCAAACGACCGCACTCGCGAACAAGCAAACGTCCGACAACACCGAACTGTCCGCGATCGGGCAGATCAAGTCGCAGCTCGCGGCGCTGCAAACGGCGCTGAAGGGCCTCACCGACGGCACGGCGCTGTCGGCACTGACCGCGACGGCCAGCGGCTCCGGCCTCACCGCCACCACCGCGAGCGGCGCGGCGGCCGGCACGTACGCGGTGAAAGTCAACGCGGTCGCGACCGCCAACTCGATTTCTTCGCCGGCGCTCACGTCGTCCGACACGATCGGCAGCGGCACGCTGACCGTCGGCGTCGGCACCGGCTCGATGCAGCTGTCGGTCTCGTCGACCGATACGCTCGCGACGATCGCCGCGAACATCAACAAGGCCTCGAACAACCCGGGCGTGACGGCCACCGTGATCAACGCGTCCGACGGCCAGCATCTGGTGCTCTCGTCGAACAACACCGGGGCGGCTAACACGGTGTCGATCACCGCGGGCGCCGGCCTGAACAGCAAGCTGGACTCGACGCAGTCGACCTACAACACGGTGACGCCCGCCGCGGACGCCAACATCACGATCGCCGGCAGCACCGTGACGAGCGCGACGAACCAGATCTCCAACGCGCTGACCGGCGTCACGCTGAACCTGACGGCCGCCGCGGTCAACACGACACAGACGCTTACGATCGCGCAGGACACGACCGGCATCACGACGGCGATCAACAATTTCGCGAAGGCGTACTCGACCTTCGTCACGACGGCATCGAGCCTGTCGTCGTACACGACCACGTCGTCGGGCTCGACGGCCGGCCCGCTGCTCGGCGACGCGATGCTGAACTCGATCACGAACGGCCTCGCGACCGCGCTCAGCGGCGGCGTCACGTCGGGCGGCAAGACCTACAGCCTGTCGTCGATCGGCATCAACCTGAACACCGACGGCACGCTCACGGTCGACAGCACGAAGCTGCAGACCGCACTCACGACCAACGGCTCGGCCGTCTCGGCGATCTTCAACTCGACGAACGGCGTCGGGGTCGCGCTGAACAACTTCGCGAATTCGTACTCGCAGACGGGCGGCCTGATCGACCAGCGCACGGCCTCGCTGAACAAGGACCTGTCGAATCTGCAGGACCAGGCGACGCAGCTGAAGAACTACCAGGACTCGCTCACGGCCCAGTACAACGCGCAGTTCACCGCGCTCAACACGCTGATGACGAAGATGCAGAACAACCAGCAGTACCTGACGCAGCTGTTCGGCGGTGCGAGCAGCGCCGGCACGCTCGCCACCAACAAGTGACGGACCGGCACCCGGCCGCCGCTCACGAGGACTACTCGCCATGGAACACACTTCGCTGACACGCGCGCTGGCGCTCACGCACGCGCTCGCGGACGCCGTCTCGCACGACGCATGGGAGCGCGCCGCCGCGCTCGTGGACGAACGCGCCACGCTGCTGATGTCGCTCGACGCGGATCAGACGCCGGATGCGCTCGCGATCGTCCGCGAGATCCAGCGGCTCGACGCGATCATCACCGAACAGGCGAAGGCCGGCCGCGAGCGGCTGATGACGAATCATCGGCTGGCGCTGCAGCGCATCGACGCGGCATCGCGTTATCAGTCGACCGGGATGCTCGGCTGAACCGCACCGACGCGTAACGAACGAGAACAACAACGACGCCCGCGAGGGCGCTCTCCTCGAAGAGCCGCAGCGATGCGGCTTCTTTTTTTGGGAATGTCCGCATGCGGCGCACCTCGCCGAAGCGCGCCGCGAAGCCCGGCGGCGCGGCGCCGGGCCGGCCGCGGCCGTTACGGCGCCGGCTCGCCGTCCGGGGCGCCGGCGAGCCACGCGTCCCACATGCCGTGGAACGCGTCCTCGAGGTGGCGGGCGAACCGCTTCGCGTCGCCGAGCGGCGAACGCTGCATCTGCTGACGCAACCCGGCACGCATCGCCGCGAGCTCGCCGCGATCGCGGGAGAACGCGACGGCCTTCGCGATGTAGTCCGCTTCGTCGCTCGCGATCCAGTCGCCGAGACCGGCCGCATGCAGCAGGCTCTCGCAGATGTGCGTGACGAACCGCTCTCCCTTCATCCCGAGCACCGGCACGCCCATCCACAGCGACTCGGCCGTGGTCGTGCCGCCCGGGTACGGGAACGGGCTCAGCATCACGTCCGCGCGGTTGTACGCAGCGAAGTACGCGTCGCGCGACGAGCCCTGCTCGAGGATCAGGCGATCGGCGTCGATGCCGTGCGCCGCGAAGCGCACGCGCGTCGCATCGCAGATGTCCTCGACCGCGAGTTCATACGCCTTGAGCAGCAGCTTCGCGCCCGGCACGGTGTGCAGCAGGCGCGACCAGACGCGCACCACGTCGTCGGTCACTTTCACGAGCTTGCCGAAGCAACCGAACGTGATGTGCCCGTTGCGCAGCATCGGCAGCGGGCCGACCTGCACGTCGTACGGCGGCGGCGTGAAGCACAGGTAGCTGTCCGGCAGCCGCCACGGCCGCTCGACGAAGTGCGCTTCCTCGGCGGCCGGCAGCACGTGCGCATCGCCGAGGAAATAGTCCATCTCCGCGATGCCGGTCGACGCGAAAAAGCCGAGCCAGCTCACCTGGATCGGCGCCGGCTTCCATGCAAAGGCAGGCAGCCGGTTGTGCGCCGTATGCCCGGCCAGATCGACAAGCACGTCGATCCGCTCGTCATAGATGCGTCGGGCCGTCTGCTCCGTCCCGAGATCCGTGATGCGATGCCAGCCGTCGAAATGCGGCTTTAGCCGCGCGGTGTAGTCGTCCTCGGTGTCGAACGTCGTGAACGCGACCAGTTCGAGCCGCGACCGATCGAGATGCGCGACCACGCTTTCGAGAAAGATGCCGACCGGGTGCCGCCGGAAATCGCCCGACACGAAGCCGACACGCAACCTGCGCCCGTTCAGCGGCGCCGGCCGGTGCCTCCACGGCTGCGCGTGCATCGACATGCGCGCGCCGAACACGCGCGCATCCGCCAGGTACGCATCCGGGTCGAAGCTGGTCTGGCCCGCGAGGCAGAACAGCAGCGACGTGTAGGTGCCCGGATTGTCGGGATCGCACTCCAGCGCGCGGCGATAGCACCGGATCGCCGCGTCGACGTCGCCGGTCTTGCGCAGCACGTCCGCGAGATGCGCATGCCGGCGCGCGGTGCCGGGTTCGAGTGCGACGGCGGCCTGCGCGCTTTCCAGCGCTTCATGGACGCGCCGCGCCTGGCACAGCGCGATCGACAGGTTCTGGTGAATGTCCGCCGAATCCGGATCGAATTCGAGCGCATGCCGGTACTGCACGATCGCGTCGTCGACGCGGTCCAGCCAGTAATACGCGTGGGCCAGGTTCACATAGCCTTCCGCGCGGCGCGGATCCAGCTCGATGGCCCGCTTGCCGGCCTCGACGGACTCCTCGATCCGGTTCTGGCTCTTCAGCGCCCGGCTCAGGTTGAGGTGTGCGTCGACGTCGCCGCCGGACAGCTCGACAACCCGTTCGAAATGCTCGATCGCTTCGTCGTTCCGGCCCGCTTCACGCAGCGCACTGCCGAGACAGTTGTGGACCTGCGGATCCAGCGGATCGAGTTCGACCGCCCGGCGCAGCGTCGCGATGGATTCGTCGAGGTCGCCGCGTGCGAGCAGCGCGGTGCCGAGATTGCCGTGCACGATCGCCCGGCCCGGGTTCAGCGCGACGGCCGCGCGGTAGCTGTCCACCGCCGCGTCGAATTTGCGCTGCGTCGTCAGCACGTTGCCGAGATTGTTGTACGCATCGGCGTAGCGCGGATCGTGTTCGATCGCCTTGCCGTATGCGAGCACCGCCGCATCCGCTTGCCCCATATCCTTCAGCGCGTTGCCCAGGTTGTTGTACGCCTGCGCATAGTCCGGCCGCAGCGCGATCGCCTGCGCGCAGTGCTGCATCGACGCATCCGGCTGCCGCGCCTCGCGCAGCGCATCGCCCAGGTTGTTGTGCGCTTCCGCGTAGTCCGGCTGTCGCTGCACCGCTTCGCGGTACTGAGCGATCGCATCGTCGAGCCGGCCTCGCTCGCGCAGCGCGTTGCCCAGATTGTTGTGATAGATCGCGCTCGGATACGCGTCGATCGAGCGGCGCATCAGCGCGATCCCCTCTTCCGGCTGCCCTGCCTGACAGGTCAGCAGCCCGAGAAAATGCAGCGCGTCCGGATGCGCGGGCTCGTGCGCAAGCAGCTGCTCGTAGCCCGCCTTCGCGTCGCCCAGCCGGCCCGCCTGGTGATGCGCCAGTGCGGCGCCGAGAATGTCCGTGGTCTGTTGCATGTCGTCGTTTCGTCGTTCGCGCGCCGCCCTGCCGGGCGGCTCAATTCCGTTCGTCGCCCGCTGCGGCCCGCTCGTCGGCGCCCGCGTTCGTCCTGTCCATCCACATCCCGTGAAACGCCTCCTCGAGATGTTTCGCGAAGCGCGGCGCGTCGCACAGCGGCGACGCGAGCAGCCGCGCGCGCAATGCCTGCCGCAGCACACCGAGCCGCTGCGGATCGGCCGCGGCGGCCACGGCCTTCGCGACGTAGTCGTCTTCGTCCTGTGCGATCCAGTCACCGAGGCCGACCGTCTGCAGCACGCTCTCGCAGATGTGCGTGACGAACCGCCCTCCCTTCATCCCGAGCACCGGCACGCCCATCCACAGCGACTCGGCCGTGGTCGTGCCGCCCGGGTACGGAAACGGGCTCAGCATCATGTCGACGCGGTGATAGGCCGTCAGGTAATCGGCGCGCGGCGAGCGGCCTTCCATCACCAGCCGGCTCGCGTCGATCCCGTGGCGGGCGAACCGCTCGACCGTCCGGCGCACCGCATGCGCGCCGTCGAGCTCGCCCGCCTTCAGGAACAGCCGCGCGCCCGGCACCGCGGCAAGCACGCGCGACCACACGCGCACGACCGCATCGTTCATCTTCCCGAGCTTGCCGAAATAGCCGAACGTCGTCACCCC
Organism: Burkholderia sp. BCC1640; assembly: GCF_902833125.1. Lineage (NCBI taxonomy): Bacteria > Pseudomonadati > Pseudomonadota > Betaproteobacteria > Burkholderiales > Burkholderiaceae > Burkholderia > Burkholderia sp. BCC1640. Next base: position 94,792 of record NZ_CADFEF010000004.1, read on the forward strand.
GTTCTCGCGTTGCGGCAACGGACCGACGTCGACCGCAGGATGCGGCGGCGTGAAGCACAGATAGCTGTCGGGCAGCCGCCACGGCCGCTCGACGAAATGCGCTTCCTCGTCGGCCGGCAGCACGTGCCGGTCGCCCAGCACGTAGTCGATCGCGCGCAGCCCCGTCGACGCGAAGAAGCCGATCCACGTGACCTGCACCGGCGCGGGCTTCCATGCGAACACGCCGAGCCGGTTTAGCGCCGTGTGGCCCGACAGGTCGACGAGGACGTCGATGCCATCCGCACGAATCCGCTGCGCCGCCTGTTCGTCCGACAGGTCGAGAAACGGATGCCACGCGTCGAAATACGGTTTCAGGCGCGCGGTCGTGTCGTCTTCCGCCGCCGACGTCGGATAGGCAATCAATTCGAGCCGGTGTCGATCGAGATGCGCCAGCACGCCTTCGAGGAAAATGCCAACCGGATGCGTCACCAGGTCGCCCGACACCCAGCCGATGCGCAGTCGCCCGCCCGACGGGCGCGCGCCGGTGTCGACATGCGCGAGCGGCCGTGCATCGGCTTCGACGTGTTCGCCGAAATGCCGTGCGGCACGGCGCGTCTCTTCCTGGTCGATCGACGGATGCGTGGCGAGCGCGAAGATCAGCCGGTCGTGCAGGACCGGATTCGTCACGTCGAGCTCGACCGCGCGGCGGTAATGCGCGAGTTCGCCATCCACATCGCCGAGCATGCCGAGCACGTCGCCGAGCGTCATGTGCGCGGGCGCCGCGCGGTCGTTCAATGCGAGCGCCGCGCGCGCGTGATGCAGCGCGTCGTCGGCGCAGTTCTGCTTCAGCAGCACCATCGCGCAGCGATGATGCGCGTCGACGTCGTTCGCATCGAGTTCGGTCGCGGCCCGGTAGCACATGACGGACGCGTCGTACTTGCCCAGATCGTGATACATGTCGCCGAGCATGCGGTAGGCGGGACCGTGATCGGGCGCCAGCTCGAGCGCACGCGTCATGCACTGGGCCGCACGCGCCGTCTGCCGCCGGCGGTACAGCACCTCCGCGAGGCCCGCGTGCGCGTCGGCGCGCAGCGGCGACAGTTCCGCGGCGCGCTCGAACTGCTCGATCGCCGCGTCGGCCAGCCCTGCGTCGCGCAACGCGGTACCGAGATCGACGCGCGCCTGCGCGTCGGCGGGCGCCAGTTCGACGAGACGGCGCAAGGTCGCGATCGCCTCGTCGCGGTCGCCGCGCGCAAGCAGCGCCGCGCCGAGATTGCGGTGCGCGATCGGGCTGGCCGGGGCCAGCGCGACGGCCGCGCGGTAGCTGTCCACCGCCGCGTCGAACTTGCGCTGCGTCGTCAGCACGTTGCCGAGATTGTTGTACGCATCGGCGTAGCGCGGGTCATGCTCGATCGCCTTGCCGTATGCGAGCACCGCCGCATCCGTCTGCCCCAGGTCCTTCAGCGCGTTGCCCAGGTTGTTGTACGCCTGCGCATAGTCCGGCCGCAGCGCGATCGCCTGCGCGCAGTGCTGCATCGACGCATCCGGCTGCCGCGCCTCGCGCAGCGCATCGCCCAGGTTGTTGTGCGCTTCCGCGTAGTCCGGCTGTCGCTGCACCGCTTCGCGGTACTCAGCGATCGCATCGTCGAGCCGGCCTCGCTCGCGCAGCGCGTTGCCCAGATTGTTGTGATAGATCGCGCTCGGATACGCGTCGATCGAGCGGCGCATCAGCGCGATCCCTTCCTCCGGCTGCCCTGCCTGACAGGTCAGCAGCCCGAGGAAATGCAGCGCGTCCGGATGCGCGGGCTCGCGCGCGAGCAGCTGCTCGTAGCCCGCCTTCGCGTCGCCCAGCCGGCCCGCCTGATGATGCGCCAGTGCGGCGCCGAGAATGTCCGTGGTCTGTTGCATGTCGTCGTTTCGTCGTTGCGTCGTTTCGCGCGCGGTCCGGTCGATGAGTCAGCCGAGCGGGCGGGCGATGTCGCCGGCCCGGTCCGCGCGACGGGCCCACATTCCGTGGAACGCGTCCTCGAGATGCCGCGCGAAGCGCGGCGCATTGCACAGCGGCGATGCGATCAACTGCATGCGCAGGCCGGTCCGCAGCAGCCGCAGTTGCGCCAGATCGGTCGCGAAGGCCGCGGCCTTCGCGACGTAGTCGTCTTCGTCGCGCGCGACCCAGTCGGCCAGGCCAACCGTCTGCAGCAGGCTTTCGCAGATGTGCGTGACGAACCGGTCGCCCCGGATGCCGAGCACGGGCACGCCCATCCACAACGCATCGGCGGTCGTCGTGCCCCCCGAATACGGGAACGGGCTCAGCATCACGTCGACGCGACGGTACGACGCCAGGTATTCGCCGCGCGGCGCATTCGGCTCGAGCAGCAGCCGCGCCGGATCGATGCCGTGCTGCGCGAACCGCTCGCGCGTGCGGCGCACCGCGTACGCGCCGGCCAGCTCGCTCGCCTTGAGCAGCAGCCGCGACCGGGGCACCGCCGCGAGCACCCGCGACCAGACGCGCACGACCGCGTCGCTCATCTTCCCGAGCTTGCCGAAATAGCCGAACGTCACCGCGCCGCCGGCCAGCTGCGGCAGCGGGCCCGGCACGATCGCATCACGCGGCGGCGTGTAGCACAAATAGCTGTCGGGCAGGCGCCACGGCCGCTCGACGAAATGCGCTTCCTCGTCGGCCGGCAGCACGTGGCGATCGCCCAGCACGTAATCGATCGCGTCGAGCCCGGTGGTCGCGACATAGCCGATCCACGACACCTGCACCGGCGCCGGCTTCCACGCGAACAGCGCGAGCCGGTTGAAGATCGTGTGGCCCGCCGCGTCGATCAGGATGTCGATCGCATCGTCGCGAATTCGCCGGGCCGCGGCCTCGTCGCTCAGCGCGGCGAGGCTCGTCCAGCCCGCGAACAGCGGGCGCAGCCGCTGTGTCAGGTCGTCCTCGACATCGCGGGTGGGATACGCGACGAACACCACGCGCGTGCGATCGGTCGCGCGCAGCACGCTTTCGAGGAAATAGCCGACCGGATGATGCTTCAGGTCGCCCGATACGATGCCGACCCGCAGCGGTCTCGCGCCATCTGCCGTCGGCCACGAGCGGTACGGCACCGCTCGCGCGGCGGCCTGCGCGCCGTAATGCCGCGCGGCATCGAAATGAACGTGCGGCGCGGCGGCCGCGCTGTAATTCAACGCGAACAGCAGGTTGTCGTGCGGCTCGAGCAGGTCTGGCCGCAACGCGATCGCGGCGCGGTAGCCTTCAAGCGCGGCCTCCAGTTCGCCCGCATCGAGCATCGCGTTCGCGAGATTGTTGTAGGCCTGCGCGTGGTCGGGCCGCAGCCGGATCGCCGTGCCCAGCGCCTCCACCGCGCCTTCGCAATCCTTCAGCGTGCGCAACGCGTTGCCGAGGTTGTTGTACGCGTCCGCATCGTCCGGCTGCAGCGCGAGCGCCTGCCGGAAGCACTCGGCCGCCGCCGCGGGCCGGTTGTGCGCGGCCATCACGGTGCCCAGGTTGTAGTAATAGCGTGCCTGCGGATCGCGCCGGATCGCGTCCGCGATCGCCGCGACGGCAGCGTCGAAGTCGCCGCGGCGAAACGCGACCAGCCCGTGCACGTGCAGCGCCTCGGCCCGCTCGGGCTCGCGCTGCCGCACCTGCCGGCACAGACGCTCTGCAGCGTCGAGCCGGCCCGCGTCGTAATGGTCCAGCGCGGACGCCAGCAGCGCCTCGACTGGCGTGTCCGCGCCGGACGGGTATCCGCGTTCGAGGAGGTTTTCGTTCATAGGCGGGGCTTCCGCTGGGTCCGCTGGGTCTGCTGGGTCTGCGATAGGCATGGATGACGAACCGGCCGCCCGGGCGACTGCCCCGGACGATGCCCGGACGGCGCTTCCGGCGTGCGACAGCCGGCGCCCCCGCCGTCAGGCCGGGGGGCGCCGGGGTCGCATGAAAGGCAGGCGCGGACACGCCGGCGCGTCGGCGCCGACGGCAGGAAACTCGCGGATATTGTCGCGACGTTCGCTGTGTTTCGAAGGGACGATCAGTCGAGCAAAACGCCCGTAATTCGTCGCATCGCGGGACGGGTGGCGTCTCGGGGGCGGTCTGGCGACTTGGCGCTCGGCGGCCGGCACGTGCGCGGACCGTGCGATACCGGCACGATGCGCGCGAGCGCGTGGCCGATCAGGTTCAGGTTTCGCGGTCTCGTTGACCGGCTTGTCGATGTTGACCGCGCCGAACGAGCCGGCGGCCGATCGCGCCGCGGGCAACTCGCAATGACGTCAGGTGCTCGACGAACATCCGTCGCGGCTGCTGGTCGTGCTGGAATCGAGGCAAAAGAACCGAGAAGCGACTGGAGAAGGACAACAAGTCGCATGATCATGGCGACGAAAACAAAAGCGAAGATAAAACTGCCGCGGGTGGTTTTCTTTCACGTGCCGCTTTTGCGGCCACGGTGAATTTTTGTACTTGAGTCGCCCCACCCAACGACAAAAACGATGATCTTGTTACAGATCCCATCACCAAAATAACGCATCACCCGCTCAGTTCACACATGCGACTCACTATTGGAATACACATCAGCAACAAACACGGGCGGCGCGCACTACAAACCCGACACTCCGCCGCCTTAACACCGTTAAATCAAGCACATACTTAATTTTCCATTCCACCCAAAAACCTCAACCAATAATTTGATTGCAGCTCAAATTTATTTAAAACCGTCACCAATTAAAATCAAGAGTCACATCAATTATTTACAATCCCAAATCCTGCGATATGTGACAGGTAGCATTTTTCAATCCTCCTCCTAATATTCGCTTGCCGAGCCGATTAAAGCCCGGCGAATACCGCATCGACGGGGTGAATTTTCGAAGATCGATCAGGAGAGTAAAAATGGGCGTCTATATTATTGAATATGCTCAAGATCCGACTTATGTGATTGGCGTGACCGATCAGTCGCAGGACAGCGGAGTCGTACTGCGAAGCAAGAACGGGCTGCCGCCTCGCTATGCATTCTGGGATGTCAACTTCGATACGGGCATCATCTCGTTGAACGGGAGCGGCGGCGTGCTTGCGATCGGCGCGGACCGAATCGCGCCGGAAGCCCTGCTGCGGCTCAAGCCGACCCCCGCCGCGATCCAGTGGGACTTCTTCTCTCATCCCGGATACATCGTGCCGCGGGCCGACGAAAGCCTGTGCCTCGACGACAAGGGCCGTGTCGTCAGCAACGGGAATCCGCTCTGGCTATATCCGATCAACGGCTCGCCGGCCCAACAGTGGCGTCTGGTTCCGTTGAACAACCTGAAGTCGTTCGAGTAACCCGCGGATCGCGGCCGGCCCCGCTCGCGGCGCGCGGCTTTCGCGGCTCGCGCGTCGTCTGGATTGGTTGCACCGGGGAGACATCGAATGCGCCGCGCGCGACGAAAGCCCGCTGAACTCCGTTCGGCGGGCTTCTTTTTTGGTTCGTCGCGGATTAGCGGGAAACGCTGGCGCACGCTGCAATCCAGTTGCGCGACGGAACACGACGAACGGGGAAATTCGCTGGAAGCCTAATCAGGCCATTTGGCAAGCGCACGAAAGCTGTTCCCCTTCCGATGGGAGATTGTGACGTGTTGACGCTGCTTCAGGGCGTGGCGCTTGACCGTGTTGAGGCTACGGCGGTCGAAGTTCGCGCTGCTACCGCTATTGCCCTTCCCTCTACGCGAAGGAAGGTGAAGCCGGCAAGAAGGACGAGCAGGCCAAGCGGGCGAAAAACGCGGCCAGCCGATTCTCGCCATCTGCTCCTCCGCGTCTCTTCGTCAGTAACCGCGACAAGTAGGAGGATGAGTAACAGGTGCCGACACACTTTGACGCAGCGCCGCATTGTGATTACAATCCGTGCCGCGGGGTGGAGCAGTCTGGCAGCTCGTCGGGCTCATAACCCGAAGGTCATAGGTTCAAATCCTATCCCCGCAACCAACATCGAAGCCCGCTATGCGAAAGCAAGCGGGCTTTTTGCTTTCGCGCCAGAGCGCTGTGTGCGTCTGAATGATGCACCTTACTCGCCGACATCTCGGATATCGAGGCGGTCGACCCACTAAACCAAACCTCGTCCCGCGCGGGGCTTTTCACTCGTGCTACCGCTTGACGACTGTGTCGTCGAGCTGATGTTCGGTGATCGGCAAATGGACCGGCATCGCACACGCGCGCAGGTTTTGCCCTCATGCTGCCCTAGCGGAGCATGGCGGAAGATCAATTCGAGGAATAAAACTGCTGAGAGCCTGACTAGGCTTGGCGCGCCCGGCTGGGATCGAACCAGCAACCCCTGCCTTCGGAGTTTTATCGGCCCGTCATAACGTGTTTGAAATCAATGCCTTGCACGACTCGCAAAAGGTAAAACCAAGGCTACACAAGGTCATTCAGGGCTGCACAAGCTCAGTCAAACTGAAATTCCACTGTAGTGACGCGCGGGGTTCGCGCCACAACTGAACCGCGCAGGAATTCAATGTTCGCCCGCTTCGTCGCATTCAGGCCGCCGCCTCGCCGGATGCGCCGGCCGCGCCTGAACTGCCGTTTCCGCCGGCTTACCTGACTCGTCGGTGGGGGTCGACAATTCACCCAGGAGCTGAAACAGACCCATCGGCTTGACTGGCGTTGAGCAACGCGCGATGAGTTCGTTATGTGCCCGCTGAAGCTGCCACATCTTCTCCAGAATATCGGCCTTTTCCCGCTCCCATGCGGCCATTTCGGCCACTTCGTAAAGTTCGCCGATGAGCATCCCGCCCAGCCAGTACAGCACGAGCTTGGGATTCTGGCGTGCGAATGTACCGCGCTCGACCGCCTTGCCTCCAAGCGTTATGACCTCTGCAGCCGCGTCACGGCCACCACATAAATCCATGATGATCCGTTCTGGGTGGGGCTGCGCCTCGATCCAACCCTCGATCGTGAAATCGACGGCATTCCGGATACCGTGCGCACACGCGTTTCGCATCTGGCCCAGGATTTTGAGGTAGGCAGTTGCATCCGAAAACTCGAGCAAACCCAGCTTCGTCGCGACCGCAATCCTCCCTGTAGGGCCAGACATTGGCATGCGGCGGAAAATAGACTCTAGTTCCGTCCCTATCTTCTTCTCGATCGCATGATTCAATGTCCCCTCTATGAGCGCGTGCAGTTGAATTACGAACGACCCAATCACGCTCTTCGTAGATCGACTTGAAGAAGCCCGCGGGCAAGCCAAGCGCATCGATGAGCGCGGCGATGCTTTTCCCGTAAGCCTCCGCGTCGTTATTCGAATCGACTTCGTTCGCCATGCAGTCCCCCATGTGGTGCGACCGTTCGTCTAGTGACGCGAGCCCCGACTTTTACCCTACGTCGCTCGCGCGACCGTCAGGCGCTCGGGGGCAACCTCTCACTCCACAAAGTCGGCGCGGTGTGATTGCTCATTATGGGCGAGGTTCCTGCTGCCAGCGCCAAATGCGCACAGGCATACGGCGCCACATTGCGCCGAGCACGTACAACGCGCCCCGCTTCAGCGGCGCAGCTGCGGGACGCTCAATCGCAACGTGCACAAGCAGTGCGGCCCCGATCGCCGCGACGACTACACCCCAAAACAGTACGACTTGGTCGACGGCCGCACCGACTTCGTTGAACAGCATGTAGCCGACGTTCTGATGGATCAAGTACAGCGGATAGCTGACCGCACCGAACCAAACCCATCGCGAGCTGTTGAGCATCGGCCTGTGGCGCAACGCGAGCGTAAGCATCACAACAAAAAACGAGGTCATCGCGGCCGCTACGACCACCGGATTCAGAGGCTTCCCGAAGTTCTCGCTGAAGTACGGCAGGAGCTGGAATTCGTGATAGAGCGAGAGCGCCCAGGCGGCGCAGACGAGCGCGATGCGCGATCGCGACAGGCCGCGTGCGCGGATGAGAAAGCACGCAGCGCCGGCGATGAAGAATCCAGCATAGTCCGTCACCAGAAAGCCCTTGAGCTTGATGATGGGGAACAGGTTCACAAGCACGGTCGCGACGAGCCAAACGAACAGCCAGCGCTCGGCGCGATGGATCTGGCCGATGATGAGCAGAATGCCGACCAGGCGGTAGAACCGCAGCTCCGCGCCGAGCGACCAGTACGCGCCGTCGATCGGATCGGCGCCGAAGCCACCGCCGAGCGTCACCAGGTTCACCAGGTATTGCGGCCACGTCGCGGTGAATCGATCGCCGCCGATCGCGAGCGTCACGAAAAAAGTGATCGTGCAGCAGACCCAGAACGCGGGTAGGAGGCGAGATGCGCGTGACGCGATGAAGCGCTTGATGCTTCCGTCGCCCGCCGTCATCAGGATCACAAAGCCGCTGATCATAAAAAACAGGTGCACGCCCAGAAATCCGTACTGCGCGATCGGCTCGAGCGCCGGATAGTGCATGGTCGTCAGGTCGTCGCCGGCGTAGCCTCGAAAGGCATAGTGAAAGAACACAACGGCGATGGCAGCAAGGAAGCGGAGCAGGTCAAGCTCGGGAATTCGGGAAAACTTCACGGTCGAATCTTGTTGGAATTGAGAACGCGTCGGCCCGACGCTCACGCAAACACCGGCCATCCCCATACGCCGCTTGCGCGGCCGGCTGGCACTTGGAGGGCAGGCTCTTACTGCACGAAGCCGGTGCCGCGTGAGCGGCGATTATGGCCGAACCGCCGAAAGCAGGCCACGAAACACAGAGACTGCATAACCAGGGTGCATAAAGGTGCATAGAAGAAACGTCCCGCCGATCGCCGCGCGGCCCGTGCCGGCCGGCCCTGTGCTGCCTGTGCATGCGTGCATAAAATCCACTCGCTTTTGCGGGCAGGTGGGGCAGGGTCACAACTGCGTGCGACGACGCATCGATTCGCATCGTCGCGCATCAAAACGCATGATTTCCGCGCACGGGAAAACGCCCGAAATTCCACACCACAAGGGCCGTCGAGCCTAGTAGCCGGGTGCATTAAAACCACCCTGTCAAGCGAAGCCCGCAGGCGGGGAGGGGACTGCGCGGCGGCCTATGCGGCATAGCCCCGCCCCATACCCCATCCTCACCTCTCCGGCCCCTGCCGGACAGCACGACAACCGCGCGAGGACACCGGCCTTAAGGCGACCGCCCCTCCCGCACACCAAACCAACAAACGGCAATAGCACCTCTATTCGTGCCACCGCCAGACACAAAAAAGGGCTGCGACCGGTTGCCCGGTACACAGCCCTGTCGCATGAATTCGACTAGCGCTAATGCGCGAGGTCGCCAGCGGGTCAAGTGCGAAATCGTCTGGATCGCCATCGTGATTGCCTCATACCCACTCACTCTTCACCAATCGCCCACCAAAATATCTGACTCGTCTCATATCAATCGGCTACCCTCTTCGATACCCTGATTTTGGATTAATCCCCAATCTTCATCGCATTTTTAAATGCCATCAGGAATGCCGCCATAAATGATAAATAAAATTAAGTACACTACAGCAACAGCACTCGTCGCACTTCTCCCCCTAAACTCGACTGCTGCGGTAGGAAACAGCACTTGTTACCCATTGTTCGAAAAAACAAAGGCAATCCCCGGAGAACCGTCTTGCAGACTTACCGCATCCACCGCCAATGTTGGAATGGGCTCCTCGTACTGCACAGCCACCATAACATACATCAATGACTATTGCGGAGACTTGTGTTATTCATCCGTCGCGAAACTCGGTCAATTGGACAGGCCCGCTGGCGCGACTTCCAATGGATTTATCAACAACCAAACCTGCATTGCCAAAGATGCCTGCATTAACAAGTCGACATTACAGAATCAGAAGTGGCTCGATGCTGTGGTCCCCGATTTTGTCGACCCGCTCATTCGAAAGAGTGGACAATGGCCACAAGTCTTGCAAAACTGCAAATTTCTTTCTAGCGGAATCCCTCAATTCATCAGAGAAAAGTGGTGCGAAGGCCATATGGCAAAGTATCACATTGAAAACGATCTTCAAAACTCTCTAAACAAGAATGGATGCGGCACCGAATCCGACTGGAATTCAATTGGAACCGTTATCAACAAATGCGTAAAGGATGCAAACCCTATACCAGGCATGGGAAATGTTGCCAACCAAATTGTGCAATATCTGCGCGACTCCGTACGAGCATCCTGCATTGCGCATCGAACTCAAAACAACCTTCCCATTGAATCCAACTAACACCATGACCAAGACAATAAACATGCTCTCAAAGTTTTTGTTTTCCGCAGCATTCTTTGTGGCAGTCAACCCCTCATTTTCCCAGCCTAACAATGATCAGCCGAACGCTTTACTTGAAATTAGCATAAACGGCGTCGTTCACAAAGGCGAGGTCGAACTCATGGCAGAGGGAATTAACGACGCAGCGACAACACGCCAATTCATCGAGCAGAACAGCATTCGTCTTCCCAAAGGTGGAAGCGTCCAATTAAAAATCACGCTCATTACTAGTGATGGCAAACGGCAAGATGTGACCAATAACGTTTCAAATATGTGGACCTTGAATCAGACCGGCTGGCTTTTTCAAGTAAAAGCACCTGGACTGCTCGTCCAACAGCCCGGGCCAGCATACGCAAGCAACCAGACTCTCATGAATTCAACATTTGGAGAAATTACGTATGTCTACAAGAATGGAAATGTCATCGCTTACAACAGCGTTTATGTACGAGTGGTTAAGTGATCTGATTTCACATAATTAACTTCCAAGCAGCACGCCAACCCATCGGGAATTACGATTTATATTTTATGTCGCCGAAACGGACTAAGCACTGACGGAGTGTACTCCATAATGCCGCACTACCGCTTCGGCTAGTGGGGGGGCGCATCACAACGTCTTTCGTATATGCTTTTTCCATTGCGATTATATCGATGAAGCAACATCGCCCTGAAAAAATAATCGTGCAAAATATGACAAAAGAAGCTGAATGTGCGAACTTCTCAAGTGAACCTGGTAAATCAGATCAGTTCATTGCTCTTTTTTCGGGACTGGTGCTGGCGGAATCTCATAGTCGTCAAACGCCACAACCGCCTCACCAAGCCAGTCATTCAGCTCGGCGAAGCGGGTCTGCGGCGCTCGAACGTGACCGGGTTACAGTGGTCGCAGGTCGACATCGTGCGGCGCGTCGCTTGGATTCATCCGGACCAGGCGAAGGCAAAGAAGGCGATCACCGTTCCGCTGTCCGATACGGCCATTGCAGTCCTACTGCGCCAGCGTGCAAAGAAGCGGGCACCCGAGTTCGTCGACAGCGTGTTCGTGTACCAGGGCCGGCCGGTGTATCAGACCGTGACGGCCGCGTGGAGCAAGGCGCTGAAGCGCGCCGGCATCCGTGATTTCCGCTGGCACGATCTGCGGCACACCTGGGCGAGCTGGCACGTCCAGCGCGGCACGCCGTTGCAGGTCTTGAGGAGTTGGGTGGGTGGGAAACGCTCGAAATGGTGCAGCGCTATGCACACCTGTCGGCCGCTCACCTGGCGCAGTGGGTACAGCCACATCTGCCTATTGCCCAGGTCATCGAACTGTCGCGCGAAACAGCGTCAGCGCCGCCGGAAACACTGCTGACCGCAGCCGGCTAACTGTAATTTCACTGTACCGGGGGAACACGATGAAGTAGCGAAACCGCTGAAAGCCTGATCAGGCTTTTTGGCGCGCCCGGCTGGGATCGAACCAGCAACCCCTGCCTTCGGAGGGCAGTACTCTATCCATTGAGCTACGGGCGCGTGTGACAGTGAAACGACCCCAATAAACCGGCCGCCCACCATTGGCAAGACGGCAAGGATACCCGGTTTCCCATGAAGCGTCCACCTTGCCCGCAGAATCCCCGTCAGGCCCCCATTCGTGCGGGTAAACACGCGCCTTCGCGCCGCTCGCCGTGATGTAAACGTTCCGTCTATAATCGTCCGTGCTTCATTGGACTGCCATTTTGCCGTTGCACCGCGCTCACAATTCCTATTCACGGAGACGAGGCAAGCATGAGCGAAGCACCCCACGAATCTCCCGTCAAAACCCCCGGGCAGCTGATTGCCGTCGTCATCGCATCATTCGCGATTCCGATTGCCCTGATCGTCCTGTTTGCCACCTATGCCAACCACGCGTTCCGCTCGGGCGCCGGCACGGACGCGCTATCGGACGAACAGGTCGCCGCGCGGATCGCGCCGCTCGCGAAGGTCGACGTGAAGGACGCCAACGCGCCCCGCACGTACAAGACCGGCGAGGAAGTCTACAAGGCCGTGTGCGTGACGTGTCACGGCACGGGCGCCGCCGGCGCGCCGAAGTTCGGCAACAAGGACGACTGGGCACCGCGCATCTCGCAAGGCTTCGACACGCTGCTCAAGACGGCGCTGTCGGGCAAGGGCGCGATGCCGCCGCGCGGCGGTACGAATCCCGATGACGTCAGCGACTATGAAATCGCGCGCGCGATCGTCTACATGGCGAACAACGACGGCGCGAACTTCCCCGAGCCGGCTGCCCCGGCCGCCAATGCGGCGCCGGCGGCGAGCGGCGCGGCGGGTGCGGCAGGCGCGTCGGGCGCCGACGCGTCGAACGCGCAGGCCGCCGCTGCAATGGCCGCAATCGCCGCGATTCCGAAGGCCGGCGAAAAGCCCGCGGCCGCGCCGACCAGCGCCGACGCCGCATCGGCCGGCAAGGCGCTGTATACGCAGGTCTGCCAGGCGTGTCACGCGGCCGGCGTGCTCGGCGCGCCGAAGTTCGGCAGCAAGGAGGACTGGGCACCGCGCCTGAAGGACTCGATGGATACCGTCTACAACTACGCGCTGCACGGCAAGGGTGCAATGCCGCCGAAGGGCGGGTCGAGCGCGTCCGACGCCGACGTGAAGGCGGCCGTCGACTACATGGTCAACGCGTCGAAGTAACGCCTGCCGGCCAGAAAAAACCCCCGCAGCGCACGCGCATCGCGGGGGTTTTCTTTTGCCGGCGCGGCCGGGCCGGCCGCCTCCCGCACGTCACTTCTGCAACAGCGCCTTCAGGCTCGCGAGCCGGTCCTTCGGCGTCATCGGCGCTTCCTCCGGCGTCGGCGGCGGCGCTTCGTCGAGACCCATCTCGGGGATGAAGCGCGACGGTTCGCACACGACCGTCTCGCGCGCCCGCTTGCGCTTCTTGCACCAGTTCAGGTGCAGGCTGCGCTGCGCGCGCGTGATCGCGACGTACATCAGCCGGCGCTCCTCCTCGATCCGCTCGTTGTCGATCGGGCCGTCGTCCTCGCTGCCGCCGCGGTGCGGCATGATGCCTTCCTCGACGCCGACCAGGAACACGTGCGGATACTCGAGCCCCTTCGACGCATGGACGGTCGACAGGCGCACCGCGTCCGGATCCTCGTCCTTGCCTTCGAGCATCGACATCAGCGCGACGGTCTGGATCAGGCCGAGCAGGTTCTTGCCGGTATCGGCGAGCCCGTCGGCGTTGTGGAAGCCGTCGGCCTCGCCGTCGACGGCCTCCGTCTCGGGCTTGGTGCCCTTGCGCTTCAGCCATTCGAGGAATTCGAGCACGTTCTGCCACTTCGACTGCGCCTGCCGCTCGTCGAACGCGTCGTACAGATAGGCCTCGTAGTGAATGGCCTCCATCATGTCGTCGAGCACGACGGTCGCGGGCTCCTTGTCCGCGCGATCGGTCAGGCGCTGGATGAAGTCGCAGAACATCCGCAGCGGCTCGACCTGGCGCGCGGACAGCCGCGCCTCGATCCCGCCCATGTACACGGCCTCGAACAGCGACACCTTCGCCTGCCCCGCGAACGAGCCGAGCGCTTCCAGCGTCGTGTTGCCGATCCCGCGGCGCGGTGTCGTGACCGCGCGGATGAACGCGGGATCGTCGTCGGCGTTCGCGATCAGGCGCAGGTACGCGCACAGGTCCTTGATCTCGGCCTTGTCGAAGAACGACTGGCCGCCCGACAGCACGTACGGAATCCGCTCACGCCGCAGCACCTGCTCGAAGATCCGCGCCTGGAAGTTGCCGCGATACAGGATCGCGTAGTCGCGGAACTGCGTGCGCCGCTCGAACTTGTGCGCGGACAGCCGGAACACGACCGATTCGGCTTCGTGTTCCTCGTCGTTGCACGGCGTGACGGTGATCGAGTCGCCCATCCCGTGCTCGGACCACAGCTTCTTCTCGAACAGCTTCGGGTTGTTCGCGATCACGTTGTTCGCGGCGGTCAGGATCCGCACCGTCGACCGGTAGTTCTGCTCGAGCTTGATCACGTGCAGCTTCGGGAAATCCTTGCCGAGCTGCGCGAGGTTCTCGAGCGTCGCGCCACGCCAGCCGTAGATCGCCTGGTCGTCGTCGCCCACCGCCGTGAACGCGGCGCGCGGGCCCGCGAGCAGCTTCAGCAGCTCGTACTGGCACGCGTTGGTGTCCTGGTATTCGTCGATCAGCAGGTAGCGCAGCTTGTTCTGCCAGCGGTCGCGCACCTGCTCGTTCTTCGCGAACAGCTCGGCCGGCAGGCGGATCAGGTCGTCGAAGTCGACCGCCTGGTACGCGTGCAGCGTCGCGACGTAGTTGCGGTAGACCAGCGCAGCCTGGTGCTCGTCCTCGTTGGCCGCGATCGTCATCGCCTCATCGGGCATGATCAGGCCGTTCTTCCACAGCGAGATGGTGCTCTGGATCTTGCGGATCAGGCCCTTGTCGGTGGTGCCGATCTGCTCCTGGATCATCCCGAAGCAGTCGTCCGAATCCATGATCGAGAACTGCGGCTTCAGCCCGACGTGCTCGGCCTCCTGGCGCAGGATCTGCACGCCGAGCGAGTGGAACGTGCACACGGTGAGCTGGTTGACGGGCACCTTGCGGCCTTCCTTGCCGGGTGTGGTGAGCGTCTTGCCTTCCAGCAGCTTCGACACGCGCTCGCGCATTTCGGCCGCGGCCTTGTTCGTGAACGTGACGGCCGCGATGTGGCGCGGCTCGAAACCTTTCGCTTCGATCAGGTGCGCGATCTTCTGCGTGATCACGCGGGTCTTGCCGCTGCCCGCGCCGGCGAGCACGAGGCAGGGACCGTCGAGGTAGCGCACCGCTTCGTTCTGAGCGGGGTTGAGGCCTGCGGACATGATGACGGATGATGTTGCGGTTGACGGCGGAACGCCGGGAGGATGCCGCGCGCGGCAGGCCTGGATTGCAGGCGGACACGCGGGGCAGGACGCGCATGTTAACACGTCGGCGGCGGCCGGCGGCTGACGATGCCGCCAGGTGGCGACGCGCAACACCGGCGGGCTTCGCGCCCCTTTTCCGGCACCCTTTTCCCGCATCCTTTCCCCACGCGCTTTCCGTGCGCTGCCCGCGTCGGCGGACGCACGCCGAACATCCGAACAGGCAGCAAATCTCCCCTCTGTTTGATCCATCGTCGCGCGGCCCCCGGCGGCAACATACGTGAAACGTCGGCGAGTACGCGCCGCCGCCCCTTCATTCGCCGTCATCGATTTCCGCCGCCATGAATGACACCGTCATCGCCGCTCCCGTCTCCGAGGCCGAGCTGGCCCGCGCCGCCGCGCTTCACGCCGCCGGCTCGCTTCAGGACGCGGAGCAGGCCTACCGCCAGATCCTGCAAACGCATCCCGAACACGCCGATTCGCACCTCCGCCTCGCGACGGTGCTCGAACAGCTCGACCGGCGCGACGCCGCGCTGCGGCACTTCCGGGCCGCGGTGGCGACCGAGCCGTCGCAGCGGCGCTACTGGATCGCGTGCATCGACGCGCTGACGCGCGACAACCAGATGGATGCGGCGCGCGCGCTGGTCGCGCAGGCCCGCACGCACGGCATCGACGCGCTGTCGCTCGAACTCGCGGCGGCCGATGCGCCATCGGCCTCCGCCGACGAGCTGGCGGCCGTGCTCTCCGAATTCATGAATACGCTCGCCGCGCTGCTCGACAAGCGGCAATTCGCGCAGGCCGAAGGCATCGCGACCCAGCTGACCGAATGGATGCCCGACGTCGGGCTCGGCTGGCGGGCGCTGGCCGTCACGCTGGTTCAGCAGGAGCGCCACGCGGAAGCCCTCGCGCCGATGCGCAAGGCCGCCGCGCTGATGCCCGACGACGCCGACACCCGGCAGGACCTCGCCGACCTTGAGGCGCACGTGATGCAATCCGCGCCGGCGCCGCAGCCTGTCGCGCTGCCCCTGGTGCCGAATGCGACGCTCTGCACGACGCTGCCGGGCAGCCGTCAGTTCCGGCATTTCGCGGGCGGCCTGGTCGCCACGGTGCCGGTGCTGATCCCGACCTTCAACAATCCGACCTATACGCGCCGGATGGTGGCCCAGCTGAAGGCGCGCGGCCTGCGCAACATCGTGATCGTCGACAACGCGTCGAGCGCGCCGGACATGCTCGCGTTCCTGGAAAGCGTGCAGGACGACGTGACCGTCGTGCGCCTGGATCGCAACGCGGGCCCGCGCGACCTGTTCCTGTCGGACGCGAACTACGCGCGCCTGCCGGACCTCTTCTGCGTCACCGATCCGGACCTCGAACTGAACGACGCGCTGCCGCCCGAATTCCTGTTCGAGCTGATCGACGCGACCGAAGCGTTCCAGACCGGCAAGGCCGGCTTCGCGCTCGACATCTCGCAACCGGAGCTGATGAAGGAAACGACGCTCTTCTGCGGCGACCGCCAATACACGACGCTCGAATGGGAGGCGAACTTCTGGCGCCACCAGATCGGCAGCACGGCGGGCGGCGACCCGATCTACAACGCGCCGATCGATACGACGTTCGCCGTCTACAACAAACGCTACTTCCGCCGCGACTCGCATCTATGCGGCGTCCGGTTCGCGGGCCGCTACACCTGCAAGCACGTGCCCTGGTACAAGGAGACCGGCCTGACGGACGCGGAGGAGCAGTACTACCGCGAACACCAGAAGTGGTCGAACTACCTGGCCTGACACACGGCGGCGGCGAGCATCGGCGCATCGCCGCGCCATGCGTGCAGCCGCCCTCTTCGCCCGACAACCCTGACACCTCGCGCCATGCTACCCAGAGTCAACCTCGTCAAGACCGACAACGCCGATTACCTGCTGTTCGCGACCCGGGACGCGATTTCGGCGAACCTCTATTACAACGGCTCCTGGGACGCATCGCTGCTGACCATCAGCCAGATGTTCTACGCGAACGAGGAGGCGCCGCTGGTCCTCGACATCGGCGCGAACCTCGGCGCCTATGCGGTGCCGATCGCCAAGAGCATCGCCGCGCAGGGCGGCATGGTCTACGCGTTCGAGCCGCAGCGCATCGTCTATTACCAGCTGTGCGGCAACGTGTTCCTGAACCGGCTCGAGAACGTGCACGCGTTCAACGTCGCGATCGGCAACCAGGACGGCATCATCCCGCTGCCCGCGATCGACTATTCGCGCTCGATCAACATCGGCGGCTTCTCCCTCGACGAGCAGTTCAACCTGCGCCGCAACTCGGTCGAGACCGTCGCGAGCCAGCAGCCGAGCGACGTGCCGATCGCCCGGCTCGACACGCTGAACTTCCCGAAGTCACCGTCGCTGATCAAGATCGACGTCGAAGGCCTCGAACTCGACGTGCTGAAAGGCGGCACGACCTTCCTCGAACGGCACGGCTTTCCGCCGCTGCTGCTCGAGGCCTGGAACCTCGAATGGTTCTCCGAAAAGCGCGCGGCGCTGCTCGACTACCTGAAGACGCTCGGCTACACGTGGTTCGCGATGGGCGACGAGCTCGTCGCACAGCATCCGTCGTTCGCGCGGCAGGTCAGCTTCGAGACGGGCGCCGACGGCGTGATCCGGATGAACCGCACGCGCTGACGGTTCGGCCCCGGCGCGCCGTCACGCGCGCAGGCGCTGCCTGAGCGCGTCGGCGGCCTGTGCGGCCCACGCGGCGCACGCGGCCGCGCCGGGATGAAAGCCGTCCGCCGCCATCAGGTGCGGCTCGAGCGGCAGCGCGACGCGCAGGAACGTGCAGCGCGGGTGCGTCGCGGCCCACTCGGCGAGCGTCGCGTTGAGCCGCTTCGCGCGCAGGCCGAGATACCACGCGAGGGGCTGCGGCAGCGCCGGAAAGCGCTCGATCGGCGGCACTGCCGACAGGATCACGTGCGCGACCCCGAATCGCGCGGCGAGCAGCTCGACGAGCGCCGCCTGCGCGGCACGCCAGCGCGCCGGCGACACGCCGCCCGTCACGTCGTTCACGCCGAGCGACGTCACCGCCACATCGAACGGCTGCGCCGGCTCGGCGGCAAGCCAGTCGACGAGCTCCTCGGCGGTCAGCCCCGTGCGCGCCAGCAATTTCCAGCTTACGCGGTGCGATGCCGCAAGCGCGCGGGCAAGCTGCCCCGACAGCGCGTCGCGCTGCGACGCGACACCGACGCCCGCGGCGGCCGAATCGCCCAGCACCAGCACGCGCAGCGGCGGCCCGTCGCCAGCCGTGCCGTCGCGCGGACCGGCCGCCTCGGCGAGCCGCGGCGTGACGCGGCGCACGCGCCGCCCCTGCATCAGCAGCAACGGGCCCAGGGCGGCGGTGGCAAGCGGATATCCCATGGTTTCGATCCGGTAACGGGGCAAGCAGGCGACGCGGGACGCGCCGGAACGGTCCCCATTGTGTCGGATTCGCACGCCGGCGGGCGCGATCCCGCCATTCGGCCGAGGTCATTCATGCGCATGCGCACCGGCTCCCTGTCCGTTCGGCCAACGCCCGCTCGCGCGCGTGCCGCCGTGCCACAATAGCCGTCCGCGCGGCCGGTGGCCGCAACGCTTTGCCCCCTCGTACGCAGCCAAGGATTGCCATGTCGTCATTGCTCAGGATTGGTTTGATGGGTTTCGGTTTCGCCGGCGCGACGTTCCACGCGCCCGTGATCGCCACGAGCGGCCGCACCGAGATCGCCGCGATCGCGACGGGCCAGCCCGATCGCGCGCGCGCCGCATACCCGGGCGCACGCATCGTCCCCGATCTCGACACGCTGCTCGGCCTCGACGACATCGACTGCGTGGTGATCGCCACGCCGAACGACACGCACTTCACGCTCGCCCGCCAGGTGCTCGAAGCCGGCCGGCACGTCGTCGTCGACAAGCCCGTCACGCTCACGGCCGACGAAGCGCTCGCGCTCGCGCGGCTCGCGAACGCGCGCAGCCGCCTGTTCGCGCCGTTCCACAACCGCCGCTGGGACGGCGACTTCCTCACCGTGCGGCGCATCGTCGAATTCCGTGAACTCGGGCGGCTCACGTATTTCGCGTCGCACTTCGACCGCTTCCGGCCGACCCCGCGCACGCGCTGGCGTGAGGAGCCCGCACGCGGCGGCGGCCTGCTGCTCGACCTCGGCCCGCACCTGATCGACCAGGCGCTCGCGCTGTTCGGGCTGCCGGAAACGGTCAACGCCACGGTCAAGACGCGCCGCGACAACGGCACGGCGCCCGATTTCGTGCACCTGCTGCTCGGCTATCCGGACAAGGACGTCGCGCTGCACGCGAGCGCGCTGTCGGCGATCGAGCCCGCGCGCTTCACGCTGCACGGCACGCGCGGCAGCTACCAGAAGTTCGGGCTCGACACGCAGGAAGACCAGTTGAAGGCCGGCCTGACGCCGGACCACGTCGAGTTCGGCGGCGGCAACCCGCCCGGCGTGCTGCGCGTGCTCGACGGCGAAGTCGAGGTCGAGCGGCCGGTGCCGACGCTCGACGGCCAGTACGCGGAGTTCTACCGTGCGCTCGCCGCGTCGGTCCACGACGGCGCGCCGTTCCCGGTCACGCCGCAGGACGCCGTCGACGTGATGACGATCATCGAGCTCGCCGCGCAAAGCGAGCATGAAGGCCGCCGGGTACCGTTCGTGCGCCGCAACGTCTGACGGCCGCCGGCCGGGTCGGTGCCGTCCCGGCCTCGGCCATCGCGTCGCGCCGCCCCCGGCAGCGACCACGCGTCAGCCGCCGCGACAACACGGTCCCGAACATTCCGTTACAAATGGTGCGGGAACGAAAGTCAGCGGTCGCCCGGTCTGATGCGTTTCTCAAAAAGTCGATCCGACACCAAACCGTCAGGAGAATGTGATGCAACGGTTGATTCGCGCAGCGGCATGCTGCGTCCTGGTTTCCTCGCTCGCGGCCTGTGTCGTGCAGCCGCAGCGGCCGGCCCGACAGGCGCCCCCGCCCCCGCCGCGGCCGAATCCGCAGGTCGTTGCGAACGATCGCCTGCTGGAGGTCCAGGGCCGGATCGACAACCTGCACCGCCGGATCGACGCGCGCGTCAACGGCGGCTACTACCCGCCGCCGTACGGCGCGCAGTTGCACCACCGGCTCGACGTGATCCGCCAGGAAGCGAGCGACATGTCGACCCAGCACAACGGCGGCCTGTCCGGCGACGAGCAGCGCGTGCTGAACCAGGAACTCGACACGGCCGCGCGCGCGATCGGCGAGTAATACCGGCCATGCCGGCGTCCGCCGGTGCCGGCAAAAGCGGCGGCGTCCCTCACGCCGTCGCTTGTCGCGAAGCGACATTATTTTGCTCAAATTGACAATGCCGACCCGCTCGCGTACAGTCGCCCGCACGCGTCGGGAGAGCGTGTGACCGCGTAGCTTGGCAACGCCGGTCGCGCCGCCGAAGGGGCACACCCGCAAACTCTCAGGCAAAAGGACCGACCGCGTCGGGGAATCCCGTCCGCGCTTCGCGCGGGCCGCACTCCCCGCACTCTGGAGAGCGGCAGTAGCCCGCTGCGCGATTGCAGCGCGGGCAGGCTGCCCACCGAAGGGGCGCGCGTTCGCCGGCTTGTGGCCGCGGCGCAATCTCTCAGGTATCGAGGACAGAGGGGCATGTATCGCATCGCTCGCAGGCACACGGCCGCGACGGTCGGCACATGGCCGTTCTGACCCGCGCGCAAGCGCCTTGCCTGAGGCCTCGATGACTGCACTGAATCAAACCCCGCTCAACGCCGCGCACCGCGCGCTCAATGCCCGCATGGTCGACTTCGGCGGCTGGGACATGCCCGTCAACTACGGCTCGCAGATCGAAGAACACGAAGCCGTGCGCACCGACGCCGGCATGTTCGACGTGTCGCACATGTGCGTCGTCGACTTCACCGGCAGCCGCGTGCGCGCGTTCTTCGAACACGCGATCGCCAACAACGTCGGCAAGCTCAAGACCCCCGGCAAGGCGCTCTACTCGTGCCTGCTCAATCCGCAGGGCGGCGTCGTCGACGACCTGATCGTCTATTACTTCACCGAAGACTTCTTCCGCGTCGTCGTCAACGCCGGCACGGCCGAGAAGGACATCGCGTGGTTCAACCAGCTCAACGAACAAGGCGGCTACGGCCTCACCATCGCGCCGCGCCGCGAATTCGCGATCGTCGCCGTTCAGGGCCCGAACGCCCGTGAAAAGGTCTGGACGACGGTGCCCGCCGCGCGTGCCGCGACCAGCGAACTGAAGCCGTTCAACGCCGCGCAGGTCGCCGGCACACCGTTCGGCGATCTCACCGTCGCGCGCACCGGCTACACCGGCGAAGACGGCTTCGAAGTGATCGTCCCGGCCGTGCACGTCGAAGCGCTGTGGGCCGCGCTGCAGCAAAACGGCGTGCGCCCCTGCGGGCTCGGCGCGCGCGACACGCTGCGCCTCGAGGCCGGCATGAACCTGTATGGCCAGGACATGGACGACACCGTGTCCCCGCTCGACGCGGGCCTCGCGTGGACGGTCGACCTGTCGGCGCCGCGCGAGTTCGTCGGCCGCGCCGCGCTCGAGCGCGACGGCTCGCGCGCCGCGTTCGTCGGCCTGATCCTGCAGAAGGAAAACGGCAAGGCGGGCGGCGTGCTGCGCGCGCACCAGAAGGTCGTCACGCCGCACGGCGAAGGCGAGATCACGAGCGGCACGTTCTCGCCGTCGATGCAGGAATCGATCGCGTTCGCGCGCGTGCCGGCGGCCGTCCAGGTCGGCGACATCATTCATGTGCAGATTCGTGACAAGCAACTTCCCGCGCGCGTGGTAAAACTGCCGTTCGTGCGCAACGGCAAGGTCCTCGCTGCGTAACGACCGAGAGGCGACCGGGAGGCCGCCTCCCGGGAAGCCGGGAAATGGCGCCCGGCGCAACCACACCCCGGCGCGCCTCGGCGGCGCGCCAGCATAACGAACACACCCTTTTATCCAGGAGCATCCGATGAGCAACGTCCCGGCCGATCTGAAGTACACCGACGAACACGAGTGGATCCGCACCGAAGCCGACGGCACGCTGACGGTCGGCATCACCGATCACGCGCAGAGCACGCTCGGCGACATCGTCTTCCTCGAACTGCCGCAAGTCGGCAAGTCGGTGAACGCAGGCGACGCCGTCGGCGTCGTCGAATCGGTGAAGGCGGCATCCGACATCTACTCGCCGGTGTCCGGCGAGGTCGTCGCCATCAACGAAGAAGCCGCCGACTCGCCGGAAGAAGTGAACAGCGACGCATACGGCACGTGGCTCTTCAAGATCAAGCTCGCGGCCGGCGCCTCGACCGACAAGCTGATCGACGCCGACGCCTACAGCAAGCTGATCGACTAATTTTCCCTACCCGAACCGCGCGGGACCGGCCAGCCGGCCCGCGCGGGACCAGAGTCACGCCATGAAGCTCGAACACCCGGACCGCCTGATGAACCGCACGCCCCTCTCGCTCGCCGCGCTCGAAACGCACGACGCGTTCGCAGAACGCCACATCGGCCCCGACGCCGCCAGCCAGCAGGCCATGCTCGACACGCTCGGCTTCGCGTCGCGCGCCGCCCTGATCGACGCCGTGATCCCGGCCTCGATCCGCCGCGCCGAAACGCTGCCGCTCGGCCCGTTCGCGCAACCGAAGAGCGAGGCCGAAGCCCTCGCCGCGCTGCGCGCCCTCGCGGACAAGAACCAGGTGTTCCGCTCGTATATCGGTCAGGGTTACCACGACACGCACACGCCGGCCGTGATCCTGCGCAACGTGCTCGAAAACCCGGCGTGGTACACGGCCTACACGCCGTACCAGCCCGAAATTTCCCAGGGTCGCCTCGAGGCGCTCCTGAACTTCCAGCAGATGGTCGCCGACCTCACGGGCCTCGCGATCTCGAACGCGTCGCTGCTCGATGAAGCAACGGCCGCGGCCGAAGCGATGACGCTGCTGCAGCGCACCGGCAAGCCGGCGTCGAACGTGTTCTACGTCGCCGACGACGTGCTGCCGCAAACCCTTGAAGTAATCCGCACGCGCGCGCTGCCGATCGGCATCGAAGTCAAGACGGGCCCGGCGGCCGACGCCGCGCAGGCCAACGCGTTCGGCGTGCTGCTCCAGTATCCGGGCGTGAACGGCGACGTGCGCGACTACCGCGCGCTCACCGAAGCGATCCACGCGGCGGGCGGCCATGTCGTCGTCGCGGCCGACCTGCTTGCGCTGACCGTGCTGACGCCGCCCGGCGAATGGGGCGCGGACGTCGCGGTCGGCAACACGCAGCGCTTCGGCGTGCCGATGGGCTTCGGCGGCCCGCACGCCGCCTACATGGCCGTGCGTGACGAATTCAAGCGCCAGATGCCGGGCCGCCTCGTCGGCGTGACCGTCGACGCGCAGGGCAAGCCCGCGCTGCGTCTCGCGCTGCAGACCCGCGAACAGCACATCCGCCGCGAGAAGGCGACGTCGAACGTGTGTACCGCGCAGGCGCTGCTCGCGATCATGGCGAGCATGTACGCGGTCTACCACGGCCCGCACGGCCTGAAGACGATTGCGCTGCGCGTGAACCGCATCGCGGCGCTGTTCGCCGCCGGCGTGAAGCAGCTCGGCTTCGCGACCGTCAACGACACGTTCTTTGACACGCTGACGATCGACACCGGCGCGCGCACCGCGCAGGTCCATGAATTCGCGAAGGCCAAGCGCATCAACCTGCGCCGCGTGAGCGACACGCAAGTCGGCGTGTCGGTCGACGAAACGACGACCCGCGACGACCTCGCCGATCTCCTCGCCGTGTTCGCGCAAGCCGCGGGCGGCACCGCGCCGGGCGTCGACGCGCTGGACGCGGGCCTCGCCGGCGTCGCCGCGCTGCCGGCCGGCCTCGAACGCACGAGCGCCTACCTGACGCACCACGTCTTCAACCGCCACCATTCCGAAACCGAAATGCTGCGCTACCTGCGCAGCCTGTCGGACAAGGATCTCGCGCTCGACCGCTCGATGATCCCGCTCGGCTCGTGCACGATGAAGCTGAACGCGACGTCGGAAATGCTGCCGGTCACGTGGCCCGAATTCGGCCGGATCCATCCGTTCGCGCCGGCCGAGCAGACCGTCGGCTACCGCGAGATGATCGACCAGCTCGAGCAGATGCTCGTCGCGGCCACCGGCTACGCGGCCGTGTCGCTGCAGCCGAACGCCGGCTCGCAGGGCGAATACGCGGGCCTGCTGATCATCCACGCGTATCACGCGTCGCGCGGCGAAGCGCATCGCGACGTGTGCCTGATCCCGGCATCCGCGCACGGCACGAACCCGGCGTCCGCGCACATGGCCGGCATGAAGGTCGTGGTCGTCGCCTGCGACGCGCAGGGCAACGTCGACATCGCCGACCTGAAGGCGAAGGCCGAGCAGCACGCGAACGACCTCGCGGCGATCATGATCACGTATCCGTCGACGCACGGCGTGTTCGAGCAGAACGTCCGCGAAATCTGCGAGATCGTGCACGCGCACGGCGGCCAGGTGTACGTCGACGGCGCGAACATGAACGCGATGGTCGGCCTGACCGCGCCGGGCCAGTTCGGCGGCGACGTGTCGCACCTGAACCTGCACAAGACCTTCTGCATCCCGCACGGCGGCGGCGGCCCGGGCGTCGGCCCGGTCGCGGTCGGCGCGCACCTCGCGAAGTTCCTGCCGAACCAGCGTTCGACCGGCTACGCGCGCGCGGAAGACGGCATCGGCGCGGTGTCGGCCGCACCGTACGGCTCGGCGTCGATCCTGCCGATCTCGTGGATGTACATCGCGATGATGGGCGCGAAGAACCTGACCGCCGCCACCGAAACCGCGATCCTCAACGCGAACTACATCGCGAAGCGCCTCGCGCCGCACTACCCGGTGCTGTATTCGGGCCCGGGCGGGCTGGTCGCGCACGAGTGCATTCTCGACCTGCGTCCGCTCAAGGAAACCAGCGGCATCAGCGTCGACGACGTCGCGAAGCGCCTGATGGACTACGGCTTCCACGCGCCGACGATGAGCTTCCCGGTGCCGGGCACGCTGATGGTCGAGCCGACCGAATCGGAATCGCAGGAAGAACTCGACCGCTTCATCGCCGCGATGATCGCGATCCGCGACGAGATCCGTGCGGTCGAGGAAGGCCGCGCCGATCGCGAGGACAACCCGCTGCGTCACGCGCCGCACACGGCAGCCGTCGTCACCGCGAACGAATGGCCGCACGCATACTCGCGCGAGCAGGCCGCGTACCCGGTCGCATCGCTCGGCACGAACAAGTACTGGCCGCCCGTCGGCCGTGCGGACAACGCCTACGGCGACCGCAACCTGTTCTGCTCGTGCGTGCCGATGTCGGAATACGCATAACGCCCGCGCGCACCGGAGTCCGGCCGTGACCACACCGCACGCAACCGCCGGTTGCGTGCGGTTTTTGCATTCGCCGCCGGCCCGATCGATTCACGCTTGCCCCCCAATCCGGCTAACATCACACGCGATCCAGCCAATCAAGGAGTTCCGCATGGTGCGTCCGATGTTTCCGGGCCATGGTGCAACGCAGGAGCGGCCGCGCACGCGCCGCTTCGTGCCGCTGCTCGTCGCGTCGCTGTCGTTTGCCGCCGCCGGCCTCGGCACGGCGGGCAGCGCGCGCGCGGCGATGAATTTCTGCGCGGCGCCCGCGTTGCAGGCGAGCGAGACGACGCAGGCCGAGCCGGGCGTGCAGGCGCTGATCCGCAGCGTCGACGCGCGTATCGGCGAGCAGCCGAAGGCGTTGGCGCGCGTGCACACCGAAGGCACGCTGCCGCACGAAGGCATCTACGACCAGAGCGCCGACGCGCTCAAGGACATGGAGCTGATGCGCGACGCCGCGCTCGCGTGGCGCGTGACCAATGCGCCGCGTTACCTGCAGCTCGTCGACCGCTTCCTGTCCGCGTGGGTGTCGACCTACCAGCCGAGCTTCAACCCGATCGACGAGACGCGCTTCGACAGCCTGATCGTCGCGTACGACATGACGGCGAGCGCGCTGCCGGTCAAGACGCGCAACGCGACGGCGGCGTTCATCGCGAAGCTGGGCGCCGGTTACGTCGCGCAGATCGACGCGCAGAAGCGCCCGCTCGCCGGCACCTGGCGCAACAACTGGCAAAGCCACCGGATCAAGCTGGTCGCGCTGTCCGCGTTCACGCTCGGCGACCGCAAGATGATGAACGCCGCGCAGCGGCTGTTCGTCGAGCATCTCGCCGACAACATCGGCCCGGACGGCAAGACCTGGGATTTCGAGGAACGCGACGCGCTGCACTACGCGGTGTACGACCTTCAGCCGCTGGTGACGGCCGCGCTCGCCGCGCGCCGCTTCAACCGCAACTGGCTGCGCGAGCGCGGCGCGAACGGCGCGACGCTCGCGGCCGCGCTCGACTGGCTCGTGCCGTACGCGCTCGGCGAAAAGACGCACGAGGAATTCGTGAATTCGCCGGTGCCGTTCGACGCGAAGCGCCGCGAAGCCGGCTTGCCGGGCTACACGGGGCAGTGGGACCCGAAAAACGCCACTGAACTCTTTCATCTGGCCGCGCGGCTCGACGGGCGTTATGCCCGCGTCGCGCGGCAGCTTTCCCCCAATCCGCCCGCATGGCTCGCCGCGTGCCTGCCATTGCAGGCGCGTTAGCACTATTCTCAAAGCAAGGCAGGAATCGAAATGGCAGTCAGCGTGTTTGACCTCTTCAAGATCGGCATCGGCCCGTCCAGTTCGCATACGGTCGGACCGATGCGCGCGGCGCTGATGTTCGTCCAGGGCCTCGAGCGCGACGGGCTGCTCGACGCGACAGCCAACGTGAAGGTCGAGCTATACGGCTCGCTCGGCGCCACCGGCAAGGGCCACGGCACCGATCGCGGCGTGATTCTCGGCCTGCTCGGCGACGCGCCCGACACCGTCGATCCCGACACGATCGACGCGCGTCTGGAGGACGTCCGCAAGTCGAAGAAGCTCGCGCTGCTCGGCACGCATCCGGTGCCGTTCGTGCTGAAGGAGAACATCGCGTTCTACCGCCAAGCGCTGCCCGAGCACCCGAACGGCATGAAGCTGCGCGCGTCCGACGCGAACGGCGCGGTGCTGGTCGAGCGCACTTACCTGTCGGTCGGCGGTGGCTTCGTCGTGACGGCCGGCGCGCCGAACACGAAGGTGCTGAGCGCGGCCGAGCAGATGACGCATCCGTTCCGCACCGGCGCCGAGCTGCTCGCGCTGGCCGAGTCGACCGGCAAGTCGATCGCGCAGCTGATGTGGGAAAACGAGCGCGCGTGGCACACCGAGGAAGAGACGCGCGACGGGCTGCTGAAGATCTGGGCCGTGATGCAGTCGTGCGTGTCGCGCGGCTGCGGGATCGGCAACCCGGAAGCCGACGGCAACCTGCCCGGCCCGTTCCAGGTCAAGCGCCGCGCGCCGCAGCTGTACCGCACGCTGACGGGCAGCCCGGAGCGTGCGCTGCAGGATCCGCTGTCGATGATCGACTGGATCAACCTGTACGCGATCGCGGTCAACGAGGAAAACGCGGCCGGCGGCCGCGTCGTCACCGCGCCGACCAACGGCGCGGCCGGCATCATCCCCGCCGTGCTGCACTACTACACGCGCTTCACGCCGGGCGCGAACGAGCAGGGCGTGATCGACTTCCTGCTGACGGCCGCCGCGATCGGCATTCTGTACAAGCTCAACGCGTCGATCTCCGGTGCGGAAGTCGGCTGCCAGGGCGAAGTGGGCGTCGCGTGCTCGATGGCGGCCGGCGCGCTCGCGGCCGTGCTCGGCGGCACGCCGCAGCAGGTCGAGAACGCGGCCGAGATCGGGATGGAGCACAACCTCGGCCTCACCTGCGACCCCGTCGGCGGGATGGTGCAGATCCCTTGCATCGAGCGCAACGCGATGGCATCGGTGAAGGCCGTCAACGCGGCGCGCATGGCGCTGCGCGGCGACGGCTCGCATTACGTGTCGCTCGACTCGGTGATCAAGACGATGCGCGAAACGGGCGCCGACATGAAGACGAAGTACAAGGAAACGTCGCGCGGCGGCCTGGCGGTGAATATCGTCGAGTGCTGATGCGGTGACGGCGGGCGGGCGCACGCGCCGAGGCGCGCCACCGCCCCGCTCGTTCCGACACTTTTCGCCGGCCGGCGCACCGGCGCCCCGCCGACAGGCGTAAGCTGTAGCTCCCGCTACCCAGGGAGACGGCAGCCCATGTCGCATTCCAAGGATCTCGAGCCGCGCGCCACTTCCGGCGCGCGACTGCTCGTCGATGCGTTGCTCGCCAATCACGTCGAACGCGTGTTCTGCGTGCCGGGCGAGAGCTTCCTCGCCGTACTCGATGCGCTGGCGGACGACACCGCGCGCATCCAGACGGTCGTCTGTCGCCACGAGGCGGCCGCCGCGAACATGGCGGAGGCGGTCGGCAAGCTGACCGGCCATCCCGGCATCGCGTTCGTCACGCGCGGACCCGGCGCGACCCACGCGTCGATCGGCGTGCACACCGCGTTCCAGGACTCGACGCCGATGATCCTGTTCGTCGGCCAGTGCGCGCGCGAGCACCTCGACCGCGAAGCCTTCCAGGAAATCGACTACCGCCGGATGTTCGGCCAGATGGCGAAATGGGTCGCGCAGATCGACGACCCGCGCCGCATTCCCGAATACCTGAGCCACGCATTTCACGTCGCGACATCCGGCCGGCCCGGACCGGTCGTGCTCGCGCTGCCCGAGGACGTGCTGTCCGAAGCCTGCGCGCCGCAGCCCGTCGTGCCGGCCGCGAAGCGGGTCGCGGCGTCGCCGTCGGCCGCGCAGGTCGACGAGCTGCGCGAACGGCTCGCGCGCGCCGAGCGGCCGTTCGCGATCGTCGGCGGCAGCGGCTGGACGCCCGACGCATGCGCGAACCTGCGCACCTTCGTCGAGCGCTGGCAACTGCCGGTCGCATGCGCATTCCGCTTCCAGGACACCTTCGACAACGCGCACCCGAACTACGCGGGCGACGTCGGTCTCGGGATCAATCCCGCGCTCGGCAAGCGGATCCGCGACGCCGACCTGTTGCTGGTCCTCGGCCCGCGCCTGGGCGAAGCGACGACCGGCGGCTACACGCTGCTCGACATCCCGAAGACGCGCCAGACGCTGATCCACGTGCACCAGGGCGCGGACGAGCTCGGCCGCGTGTATGCGGCCGATCTGCCGATCGTGTCGGGGATGCCGGAGATCGCGGCGCCGCTCGCCGCGCTCGAACCGCCGGCGCACCCCGCGTGGGCCGGCACGGCCGCCGACGCGCACCGTGCATACCGCGAATGGCATGCGCCGCTGCCGATGCCCGGCGACGTCCAGCTCGGCGACGTGATGGTGCAGCTGCGCGAGCGCCTGCCGCACGACGCGATCCTGACCAACGGCGCCGGCAACTATGCGATCTGGCTGCATCGCCACTTCGCGTACCGGCACTTCCGCTCGCAGCTCGCGCCGACCAGCGGCGCGATGGGCTACGGACTGCCCGCCGCGCTCGCCGCGAAGTCGCTGTATCCGTCGCGCGCCGTCGTCGCGCTCGCCGGCGACGGCTGCTTCATGATGGCCGGCAACGAACTCGCGACCGCGATGCAGTACGGGCTGAACATCGTCGCAATCGTCGTCAACAACGGGCATTTCGGCACGATCCGCATGCATCAGGAGCGCAACTATCCGGGCCGCGTGCACGGCACTGGGCTCACGAATCCCGATTTCGCCGCGTATGCGCGCGCGTTCGGCGCGCATGGCGAGACGGTCGAGCGCACCGCCGACTTCGCGCCCGCGCTGGAGCGCGCACTGACCTGCGGGCTGCCGGCGCTGATCGAGATCCGCATCCCGCAGGACGCCAGCACGCCGGCCGCGACGCTCGAGCAGATCCGCGAACAGGGCCGCCGCGCGCGCGGCGCATGACCGTGGAACGGCGCACCGCAGCGGCCGGCCTCGCGCTGTCGCGCGACGACGCGCTCACCCACCCCGGCACGCTGCTCGCACCCGACGGCATGCTCGTCGCGCCGTACGACCTCGAGCACGGCGGCGGCCCCGCGGAGGATCACGTGCCGGCCGCCCCGGCGCTCGGCCTGCTGCACGCCGCGCACCAGCCGTTCCGGCTCGACTACGACCGCACGACGGACGTGCACGTGATCAACGGAATGGGCGTCACGCTCGGCGACTCGGTGATCGGGCTGACCGCGCTCGCCGCGCTGCGCGCGATGCATCCCGGCCTGCGCTTCACGCTGTTCCGACCGGCCCGCGCGCCGCGCTACGTCGACGCGTTGTATGCGCTCGCGGCCGACGTCGTCGCGCCGTCGCGCGCGCTGCCGTGCGCCGCCGATGCGCTGCCCGCGCACGCGCCGTGCGTCGATCTCGGCAATCACCTGTATTGGCCCGCGTTCGCACGGCAGCCGATGATCGACTTCTTCCTGGACGCGCTCGGCGCCGATCCGGCCACGGTGCCGCCCGCCGCGAAGCGCAACCGCTGGCTCGCGCGGCTGCGGCTGCCCGCGCTGCCGGCCGAATGGCGGCGGCCATACGTGCTGTTCTGCCCGACCGCCAGCACCGCGGTGCGCAGCGTGCCGCCTGCGCTGCACGCGACGTTCGTCGAGCGACTCGCGCAGCGTTACGGGCTGCCGGTGGTCGGCTTCGGCCCGGTCGCGCATCCCGCCTACGTCGACGTGAGCCGCGACGCGGCCGACACCGCTCGCTTCATTGCCTGGGTCAAGGGGGCGAGCGTGCTGTTCGCGCCCGATACGTCCGCGCTGCATCTCGCCGACGGCTTCGACGTGCCGACGCTCGGCTGTTTCACGACGATCGGGCCGGCGCTGCGCGTGCGCGACTATCCACGCTGCGTGCCGGTCGCGCTCGACGTGCCGGTCGAATTGCACGGGCTGCATCGCAGCGAGCGACCGGACGATCTCGCGGCGGTCGAAGCCGCATACCGGGCGATCGACTGGGATGCCGTGCCGTGGCCTGCGCCGCGCGACGCGGCGGCTACGTCCGGATAGAAAAACGAAAATCGCCCGAAAAATCGGGCGTGCAGCGGCAGCCATGCGCCGTCGCCCGGCTCATCCGGCCGCCACCGTCACCGCGCGCTCGCGCAGCGTCTCCGACGGCCGCTTGCCGAACAGCCGCCGATAGTCGGTCGCGAACTGGCTCAAGTGCCAGAAGCCCCACGCCTCCGCGACGTCCTGCACCGAGCCGGCCGCTCGCCCGCACAGGTCGCGCCGCGCGCCGTTCAGCCGCAGCGTGCGCAGGTAGGTCGCGGGCGCCATGCCGAGCACGTCCTGGAAGCAGTACTGCAGCGTGCGCCGGCTCACGTGCAGTTGCTCGCACAGCTCGGGCACGCCGACCGGGCGCGTGCGGTGCGCGAGCACGTACTCGCGCGCCTGCTCGACGATCCAGCGCCGTGTCGACGGTGCGCCGCCGACGCCATCGTCCGCGGGCTGCGCGCACGCATCGAACAGCGCGGCCAGCACCTCGGCCTGCAGGTCGTCGCGCTGCGCGTCGGGCAGCGGCCCGCCCACGGCCGCCGCGCCGTCGAGCCGGCGGCCGAGCAGCGCGCACAGGCGCGCGAGCCGCGTATCGCCGACCTGGATCACGCGCTGCGTGAACAGCCGTTCGTCGAGCGCGCGGTGTTCGACTTCCTCCGCGTAGCGGCGCAGCACGTCGCCGCGCACGACCACCCCGTAGATCGAGAACTGCGCGGGCGTCAGCAATTCGAATTCGACGTTGCCGGGCCGGAACGCGAGCGCACCGGGCCCGATGCGGCACGCATCGACGCGCGCGGTGCCGTCGCTGACCAGCGGGATGCCGAACCAGTACGCGTCGCCGCGCACCTCGCATGCCTGGCGCAGCAGGTGGCTGGTCGATTCGCGAAACAGCTTCATCGTGTCGAGCGGCAGCTCGGTCAGCGTGCCGACGAAGCGGCCGGCCGCGAGCTGGTCGTAAGTCTGCCGCCAGCCGATCAGGTTGCGCGCCTGCTCGTCGGCGTCGTGCGCGACGCTGACCACGGCCTGGCCGGCGAGCGCGTCGTCACCCTGCGCGCTGCACCGCGTGTCCTCGGCCGTCGGCTCGGCCATGCACTCCACTCGTTGACCCATCGTGTTCTCCTCACCTGCCCGGAACTGCGTCCAACACGCAAGTCCCGTGCCGAACCGCGCGGTCCGGCGACAAGCCCGTCATTGCACGCCGTGCGGCCGCCGCGCGCCATGAGGGCGCACCCGGAGGCGGCACGCCACGCACCGCGCGGGTGCGGCATGCGCGCCGCGCGCAGCCCGGCGACGCGCTACGCGCCCGGCCGCAACCGCACGACCCGCGTGCCGCAATTGCCGTACGCCTGCGCGACCGCCAGCTCGACGATCGGGCTGCCGGCCGGCCAGGGCGCGGCATCCGCCGCCGGCAGATCGGCGCGCAACGTCGCGCGGCCGTTGATCCGATAGCGGATGCCGCGCACGAAATCGATGAACAACAGCCCGATGCCGCTGCCGTCGCACGCGCGCGCATCGATCCGGTCGCCGTCGCCGTGCGTCGGCAGCGCGAAGCGCAGCGTCTTCGTGTCGATCACGCGCACGACCGGCCACAGGTCGCCGTTCGCGTCGCGCATGCCCTGCACGATGTCGCAGGTCACGTGCGCCGGGCCGCCGCATGTCGTGCCGACGAACATGAACGGCTGCGATTCGACGAACTGGCGCACGCCGATGCTCAGCCGCGTCGTGACGACGTCGCTCATCCGCTCGGCTTCGTCGGCCACGCCGAACCGGTGCTGCGCGTCGAGCTCGCCCGCGTGGAACACCGGGTGACGCGGATAGGATCGGGGCGGTTCTGCCATGCTGGTTTCCGTCGGGGCCATCGATGGATGCGCGATGCAGGCGCGAACGCGCGACGGCCGGTGCCGCGTATCGAATGACGAAAGGCGAAAACGGCGAAGCGCCGGACGATCGGCCGGACCGTCGAACGTTGCACGGCGATCCGGTGTCGGACACGCCGCCGTCCGGCACCGGGCAGCGTTGCGCCGCCGCCCGGCCCGCACTTCGCCTCCCTGCGCCGGCGATCAGAAGAACCCGAGCGCCTCGGCCTGGTAGCTGACCAGCAGGCACTTCGTCTGCTGATAGTTCGACAGCGCCATCTTGTGCGTCTCGCGGCCGATACCCGATTGCTTGTAGCCGCCGAACGCCGCATGCGCGGGGTACAGGTGGTAGCAGTTGGTCCACACGCGGCCGGCCTCGATCTCGCGGCCCATGCGGTATGCGCGCGTGCCGTTGCGCGTCCACACGCCCGCGCCGAGCCCGTAGAACGTGTCGTTCGCGAGTTCGATCGCTTCCTGTTCGTCCTTGAACGTCATCACCGACGCGACCGGCCCGAAGATCTCTTCCTGGAACACGCGCATCTTGTTGTTGCCGAGCAGCATCGTCGGCTTCACGTAGTAGCCCGTGCCGAGGTCTGCGGCCGGTGCCGTGCGCTCGCCGCCCGTCAGGCATTGCGCGCCTTCGTCGCGGCCGATGTCGATGTACGACAGGATCTTGTCGAGCTGCTGCTGCGACGCCTGCGCGCCGATCATCGTCTGCAGGTCGAGCGGGTGGCCGGCCTTGATGCGCTCGACGCGCGCGACGGCCTTCTCGATGAAGCGTTCGTAGATCGATTCCTGGATCAGGATCCGCGACGGGCACGTGCACACCTCGCCCTGGTTCAGCGCGAACATCGCGAGCCCTTCGAGCGCCTTGTCGAGGAACGCGTCGTCCTGGTCGAGCACGTCGGCGAAGAAGATGTTCGGGCTCTTGCCGCCCAGTTCGACCGTCGACGGGATCAGGCTCTCGGCCGCGGTGCGCAGGATGTGCTTGCCGACCGGCGTCGAGCCGGTGAACGCGATCTTCGCGATGCGCTTGCTGGTCGCGAGCGCCTCGCCCGCTTCCTTGCCGAAGCCGTTGACGATGTTGATCGTGCCGGCCGGGAACAGGTCGCCGATCAGCTCCATCAGCACCAGCACCGACGCGGGCGTCTGCTCGGCCGGCTTCATCACGACGCAGCAGCCGGCCGCGAGCGCCGGCGCGAGCTTCCATGCGGCCATCAGCAGCGGGAAGTTCCACGGGATGATCTGGCCGACGACGCCGAGCGGCTCGTGGAAGTGGTACGCGACGGTGTTGTCGTCGATCTCGGAAATGCCGCCTTCCTGCGCGCGGATGCAGCCCGCGAAATAGCGGAAGTGGTCGATCGCGAGCGGCAGGTCGGCCGCCATCGTCTCGCGCAACGGCTTGCCGTTGTCGATCGTCTCGGCCACCGCGAGCAGCTTCAGGTTCTTTTCCATCCGGTCGGCGGCGGCGAGCAGCAGGTTCGCGCGCTCGGCGACCGACGTCTTGCCCCACTTGCGGCGCGCGGCGTGCGCGGCATCGAGCGCGACCTCGATGTCGTCGGCGCCGGAGCGCGGCACGCGGCAGAACGGCTTGCCGTTGATCGGCGACACGTTCTCGAAATACTCGCCCTTCACCGGCGCAACCCACTTGCCGCCGATGTAGTTGTCGTACTGCTGACGATACGGATATTCGACGTCGAGGCCCAGTTGTTTCAGGTCAAACGGGTTCATACATGTCTCCTGTTCATCGTGCTTGTGTGAATGCAGCGCCGGTTGGATCGCGCTGCACGGTTTACGCAACATGCGTGCCAAACCGGCCGAACACGGAACAGGAGCGGTGCGTCCGGCCGCCCGCCGCGGGCGGTGCCGGCGCACGGAAAACGAGTGTGCCGAATCTGAACACCGCGACGGCACAGGCGGCGCGGCGGGTGTTCTGATTTTCCACAGCGCGCACGCGCACGCGTCGCCGCGCGCCCCGCGCGCAGCGTGGCATGTCGCTTGCATGCGGAACGCGGATCCGCACGCACCGGCCACGCGCCGACCGAACCATGAACGACCCGCGTCCCCTCGGCGACGATGCCGTCGCGTTCATCCACGAACATGCTTTCCTGATCGTCGCGACCGCGAACGCGGCGGGCGACGGCGACTGCTCGTATCGCGGCCGGCAGCCGCGCGCGGACGGTTCGTTCGCCCCGCTCGTCGACCTGCCCGATCGCCGTACGCTCGTGCTGCCCGATTTCGCGGGCAACAACCTGTTCAACACGATCGGCAACCTGCTCGTGAATCCAGCGATCGCGCTGCTATTCGTCGATTTCGTCCGGCAGACGACGTGGCTCGTGCAAGGGCGCGCGGCGATCGATGAAGATGCCGGCAGTCGCGCGCACCTGTGGCCCGATGCGCTGCGCTATGTGGTCGTCGAGGTGGAGAGCGCGCAGGCGCGGGCCGACGCGGGATTGCCGCCGCTCGTGCTGGCGTGATGCGCGGCGCCATGTCGTCGTCGGCACGAGGCGGGCATGCAGTGCCCGGTGCGGTGCCGCGGACGTTTGTGCAAGCGTGATGCGTCGAGCGGGTCGGCGGTGCCGGAGCACGCCGGCGCCATTCCCGATGGACGCGTGCCCGGTGGGCGACGCAACATTCGACGGTCATTCGCGCACGTCGGTACACGGATTCGCGTGACCGCAACATGCGCGGGCACGCTGCCCGCGATCGTCAACCTGCGCGCCCCCGGCGACGCCCCGCTCACCGCCCGCCTGCCTCCGCGCAAGCCGGTTCGGTTCGGCCGCGCGCCGGCGCGTCGGGATGCGCATGTTCACCGTCGTCGCCACGCGCTTCGGTCACCCCGGGCCGTGCACCGAGAAACGCGAACACCACCACCGCACACAGCACCGTGACGACCGCGAGCCCGATCAGCAACCGGTCGAACGCGTGCGTATAGCTCGCGAGCAGCGCCGTACGCTCGACGCCCGGCAACACGGCCGCCGCGCCGGCAAGATCGCCGGTGGCGAGCCGCGCGGCCGCGCGCAACGCCGCGTCGGACGCGCCCGCCGCCTGCCGCAAATCGGCATGCGCGAGCGTCGCCAGCACCGCGCCGGCGATCGCGAGCGCGATCCCCTCGCCCGCCACGCGCGTCGTGCTGAAAATTCCGGTCGCCATCCCCGCGCGCTCCTTCGGCACGACGCTGACCGACAGCCCGTCCATCAGCCCCCACGGCATGCCGGCCCCGACGCCGATCGTGAGCATCGGCGCGATCGCCGCCGGCCCCGCGCCGCCGCGCAGCGCGACGTCCAGCCATACGAGGCCCGCCGCCGCGAGCAGGAGCCCGAGACCCGAGATCACGCCAGCGGACAGCCAGCGCGTGAGCGTCGCCGCGACGAGCGGCACGACGAGCATCGGCGCGGAGATCGCGAGCATCAGCCAGCCCGCGCCGATTTCGCTGAAGCCGTCGATGCCGATGAAGCGCAACGGCAGCACGACGAGCAGCACGATGTAGCAGCAGCAGGTCGACACCGGCAGCACCTGCACGCCGACGAAGCGCGGAATCCGGAACAGCGACAGGTCGAGCATCGGCCGCGCGACGCGCGTCTCGATCGCGACGAACGCGCACGCGCCCAGCGCCGCGGCCGCCAGCAGCGCGACGACGAGCGGATGCGTCCAGCCGCGCGCGGACGCCTCGATCACGCCGAACGTGAACAGCGTGAGCGCGGCGGTGAACGCGGCCGTGCCGGGCCAGTCGAGCCCGGTCGCGTGCGGATCGCGCGACTCGTGCATGCGCGGCAGCCCGAACGCGAGCGACAACGCACCTGCCGCCGCGCCCGTGACGAAGATCGCGCGCCAGCCGAAGTGCGCGATCAGGCCGCCGGCGAGCACGGGCCCGAACGCGAGCCCGATCCCGAACGTCGTGCCGAGCAGGCTGAACGCGCGCGTGCGTGCCGCGCCGTCGAACTCCTGCGCGAGCGCGGCCGTGCCGCCCGCGAGCGCCGCGGCCGCCGCGAGCCCCTGCGCGGCGCGCAGCAGGTCGACCGCAAGCATCGACGGCGCGAACGCGAGCGCCACCGACATCAGCGTGAAGCCGCCGACGCCGATTGCGAACACGCGCTTGCGGCCGAACTGGTCGGCCAGCGCGCCCGCCGCCATCAGGAAACTGCCGAACGCGAGCATGAACGCGTTGGTGATCCAGTTCATCGCGACCGTGCCACCGTGCAGATCGCGGCCGATCGCGGGTGTCGCGACCGCGCCGCCCGAAAACGACAGCGGCAGCGCGACCGCCGCCATGCAAACGGCGGCCAGCACCCACGCGCGCCGGCGCGCCGACGTGGCTGTAGCGGCTGAAAACGGGTGATCCATCATCGCTCCTCGAAAAGCCGGCGCGGATGCGCCTCAAGCGCAATCAAGGATAATTTCGATTCAATCCTCGAAAAACAATGTGAAGCTCCGCATATAGCGGACTAAAATTCTTCAATTCACCGCTTCGCGCCCGCCTACGTCGATGGAAAACCTGAACGGCATCGCCGCCTTCGTCCGCACCGCCGAAGCACTCAGCTTCGTCGCGGCCGGCCGCGCGCTCGGCATCTCGGCCTCCGCCGTCGGCAAGACGATCGCGCGGCTCGAGCAGTCGCTCGGCGTGCGCCTGTTCAACCGCACGACGCGGCGCGTCACGCTGACCGACGAAGGACGCCATTTCTACGAACGCTGCCAGCGGATCCTCGAGGATTTTCGTGATGCGGAGGCGACCGTGACGGCCTCCGCTCAGCGCCCGCGCGGCAAGTTGCGCGTGAGCCTGCCGGTGATCGGCTACCGGTTCCTGCTGACGGTGCTGCCCGAATTCAGGCAGCGCTACCCGGACGTCGAGCTCGACCTGGATTTCAACGACCGGATGGTCGATGTCGTCGAGGGCGGCTTCGACGCGGTGATCCGCAGCGGCCCGCTGTCGGATTCGAGCCTGATGTCGCGGCGGCTCGGCCCGTTCGCGTTCGTGCTGTGCGCGACGCCCGCGTATCTCGCGCGGGCCGGCCTGCCGCGGGCGCCGCACGATCTCGAAGCGCACGATTGCGTGCGCTACTGTTTCCCGACCACCGGCAAGCTGCAGGACTGGGCGCTCTCCGCCGACGACGGCACGCCGCTGAAGCTGCGCACCGCGATGACCTGCAACAACATGGAAGCGCTGCGCGGCGCGGTGATGGCGGGGCTCGGCATCGGCTACATGCCCGACTTCCTCGCGCGCGACGCGCTGGACACGGGTGCGCTCGTCACCGTGCTCGACGACTACCGGATCGCGCCGGGGCAGTTCTCGATCGTGTGGCCGTCGAGCCGGCAGTTGTCGCCGAAGCTGCGCGTGTTCGTCGACTTCCTGTGCGAGCGGTTGTTCAAGTAGACGGGGCACCCCGTCACACCGCGCCGATCCGCTCCGCTTCCGCCTGCGGCAACAACGCATCGCTGTCGTCCTTCAGGCCGACGCCCGTCAGCTTGAGCCTGCGCGCATGCGTCATCAGGTAATGCAGCTTGTGCGCGGCGGCGGCATGCGGCAGCCCTTCGGGCCGCACGTTCGAGATGCAGTTGCGCAGTGCGTCGTGGCAGCCGACCTTCGGCGCCCAGGTCAGGTACACGCCGAGGCTGTCCGGCGAACTGAGCCCCGGCCGTTCGCCGATCAGCATCGCGACGACCTGCGCGCGCAGCAGCTCGCCGATCTCGTCGCCGAGCGCGACGCGCGCCTGCGTCGCGACCACCACCGGGCCGACCCGCCAGCCGTCCGCGTCGAGCCGCGGCCGCATCGCCTGCAGCAACGGCAGCGCCTGCTTCGCGGCCGCGAAGGCCGACAGCCCGTCGCCCACCACGAACACGACGTCCGGCGCATCGTCGAGCGCCGCGCCGTAGCCGGCCAGCAGCGCGCGTCCGTCGTCGGACAGCTTGCGGCCGAGATCGGGCCGGCGCAGGTAATGCTGGCGATCAGGCGCCGCGCTCTGTACGCCGAGCGTCGCGAAGCCGGCCGCGTCGATCTCGCGGCGCAGCGCGTCCGCGTCGAGCGGCTGGTGCACGGCGTCGCGCGCCTGCGCGTGCGACAGGTTGAACGCGAGCAGCGGCGCGGTCGGCAGGCTGCTGCCCGCGCGGCCGAGCGCGATCCGCGCGTTCGTGAACGACTTCAGCTGCGCCCACGGATTCTTTTCGACGGCGTCGCTCATGCCGAAATCCCCATCCAGTCGTTCGCGCCCGCGAGCAGCGGCACGCGCGCGTTCGCGGCGCGCAGCGCGCCGTGCGCGTCGGCGATCTCCATCGTCTCCAGCCATTCCTCGAACTCGGGCGCGCGGCGCAGGCCGAGCACCTCGCGCACGTAGAGCTGGTCATGAAACGACGTGCTCTGGTAGTTCAGCATCACGTCGTCCGCGCCCGGAATCCCCATGATGAAGTTGATGCCGGCGGCGCCCAGCAGCGTCAGCAGCGTGTCCATGTCGTCCTGGTCGGCTTCCGCGTGATTCGTGTAGCAGATGTCGCAGCCCATCGGCACGCCGAGCAGCTTGCCGCAGAAGTGATCCTCGAGCCCCGCCCGAATGATCTGCTTGCCGTCGTACAGGTATTCCGGCCCGATGAAGCCGACCACCGTGTTCACGAGGAACGGATCGAACTTGCGCGCGACCGCATACGCGCGCACCTCGCAGGTCTGCTGGTCGACGCCGAAATGCGCGTTCGCCGACAGCGCGCTGCCCTGGCCCGTCTCGAAATACATCAGGTTGTTGCCGACGGTGCCGCGCCCGAGCGACAACGCAGCCTCGTGCGCCTCGCCGAGCAGCGCGAGCGAGATCCCGAAGCTCGCGTTCGCCTTCTCGGTGCCCGCGATCGACTGGAACACCAGGTCGACCGGCGCACCCTTCTCGATCGCCGCGATCGTGTTGGTCACGTGGGTGAGCACGCACGACTGCGTCGGCACGCCGTAGCGCTCGCGGAACCCGTCGATCATCGCGAGCAGCTTCACGATCGCCGCGAGACTGTCGGTCGCCGGGTTGATGCCGATCATCGCGTCGCCGCAGCCGTACATCAGCCCGTCGAGCATCGACGCGGCGATGCCCTTCACGTCGTCGGTCGGATGGTTCGGCTGCAGCCGCACCGACATCCGGCCCGGCAGCCCGACCGTGTTGCGAAAGCGCGTGACGACGCGGCGCTTGCGCGCGGCCGCGATCAGGTCCTGGTTGCGCATCAGCTTCGACACGGCCGCGACCATCTCGGGCGTGAGGCCCGGCGCGATCCGTTCGAGCGCGGCGCCGTCGGCCGCGGGCGACAGCAGCCAGTTGCGGAAGTCGCCGACGGTGAGGTGCGAGATTTCCGCGAACGCGGCCGCGTCGTGATCGTCGAGGATCAGGCGCGTGACCTCGTCGTGTTCGTACGGAATCACCGCCTCGTTCAGGAACGCCTTCAGCGGCACGCCCGCGAGCGCGATCTTCGCGGCGACGCGCTCCTCCTCGCTCGCCGCCGCGACGCCGGCGAGCTGGTCGCCGGAGCGCAGCGGGCTCGCTTTCGCGAGCAGCGTCTTCAGGTCCGCGAAGCGGTACGTACGCGGGCCGATCGTCTCCGTGTAGGACATCGTTCGAATCTCCTTGCCAGTCCTTGCCTTGCGAAACGCCGACGGCGCGCCCGTTCGACGGGGCGCGCCGGATGCCGTCACCAGCGGCCATTCGGGTTCGTCATCGTCATTCCTCCAGCAGCACGTCGGCCGGCGCGCTCGCGCGCTGCGAACGGGTCGCAAGGAAGTACGCGTAGCCGAGCGCGAGGAACGCGACGAACACCATCGCCACCAGCCCGTTGAAGTACACCATCGTCGCAAGGCAAATCAGGGCCGCAACGATCGCGAATGCCGGGAAGAACGGGTACAGCGGCGCGCGGAACGGCCGCGCCATGTTCGGCTGCGAACGGCGCAGCTTGAACAGCGACGCCATGCTTACGATATACATCACGATCGCACCGAACACCGACATCGTCACGATGTTGGCGGTGAGCGTCTGGCCGCCGAACTGGATCAGCTCGTCGCTGTAGATCGCCGCGATGCCGACCACGCCGCCCGCGAGAATCGCGCGATGCGGGGTCTTGAAGCGCGGATGCACCTTGCCGAGCCATTCCGGCAGGTAGCCTTCGCGGGCCAGCGCGAAGATCTGGCGCGAATAGCCGAGGATGATCCCGTGGAACGACGCGACGAGCCCGAACAGCCCGAGCCACACAAGCATGTGCATCCAGCCGCTGTTCGCGCCGACGATGTACTTCATCGCCTGCGGCAGCGGGTCGTTGATGTTCGCGAGCTTGGTCCAGTCGCCCGCGCCGCCGGCGAACACCATCACGCCGATGGCCAGCGCGACGAGCGTCAGGATGCCGGCCACGTAGGCGATCGGGATCGAGCGCTTCGGGTTCTTCGCCTCCTCGGCGGCCATCGCGACGCCTTCGATCGCGAGGAAGAACCAGATCGCGAACGGGATCGCCGCGAACATGCCGTGGAATGCGCCGACGCTGAAATGATCGGCGCCCGACCAGCCGCCCTTCATGAAGTTGCTCCACGCGAAGCCCGGCGACACGACGCCCATGAACACCAGCAGCTCGAAGATCGCGAACAGCGTGACGACCAGCTCGAACGTCGCGGCGATCTGCACGCCGACGATGTTCAGCGCCATGAACACGAGATACGCGCCCATCGCCGCATGTTTCGGTTCGAGCCCCGGAAACTGCACGTGCAGGTACGCGCCGATCGCGAGCGCGATTGCGGGGGGCGCGAACACGAATTCGACGAGCGTCGCCGCGCCGGCGAGATAGCCGCCCGCCGGGCCGAACGCACGGCGCGCATACGCGAACGGGCCGCCCGCGTGCGGGATCGACGTCGTCAGCTCGGTGAAACTGAAGATGAAGGTGGTGTACATCGCCGCGACGAACAGCGCGGTGACGACGAAACCCAGCGTGCCCGCACTCGCCCAGCCGTAGCTCCAGCCGAAATATTCGCCTGAAATCACGAGGCCGACCGCGATGCCCCACAGTTGCCAGGTCCCGAGCGTCTGCTGCAGCGCGGGCTGGCCGGACGACTTGGCGCCGGCGACGGGCCGGCCATTCGACTCTGCTTTCATCGGATTCTCCTGAAAGGCGCCGGCCTGCCAGGCCCGCGCGACTGAGAATCGATGCTAGAGAGTCATTAAACGACGTGTTATCGAAATTCGGCAAAGATGACGGCTGACGTTTCGCTGACGGCAACGCCGGCCGCGCGTCGCGGTCGTCCCGCGCGCGGCCGTCCGGCCGCACGAGGCGGCCGGACGGCCGACGCTTACTGGCCCGACGGGCCGCCGCCGCGCTGGTTGAACCAGCGGTCGAG
Organism: Burkholderia sp. BCC1640; assembly: GCF_902833125.1. Lineage (NCBI taxonomy): Bacteria > Pseudomonadati > Pseudomonadota > Betaproteobacteria > Burkholderiales > Burkholderiaceae > Burkholderia > Burkholderia sp. BCC1640. The sequence continues at coordinate 136,997 of NZ_CADFEF010000004.1, forward strand.
CAGCTTGCCGGCGGCTTCGCGGCCGCCGAGGCCGAACGACAGCGCGACCGCCACCGCGATCGCGCCGAGCACGAGGCCGAACGCGAGCTGCACGATCTCGTTGGCGATACCCATCGCGCGCAGCCCCATCGCGAACACCAGGCCGAGGATCGCGAATTGCGCGATCCGCGCGAACAGCACGCTGTGCTCGCGGTCGGCCTGCTCGATCACGCGGCGCGCGAGGCCCGCGAGCCACACGCCGATCACGAGGATCACACCGCCCATCAGCACGTGGCCGCCGAATTCGATGAACAGCGTGACGACGTCGCGCACCTGCGTGAAGCCGAGCCGGTTCGCGGCCTCGACCGACGCGAACAGCATCGCGAAGAACACGATCAGCCGCGCGACCAGCACCGACGGCTGCAGGATCCCCGAAAACACGCGCTCGACGCCGAGCACGGCCGGCAGCCCGTCGACGCCGGCGGCCTCCAGCAGCTTCTGCGCGAGCGACGCGACGAAGCGCGCGAAGTAGAACGTGACGAGCACGATCACGATCGCGGCGACGATGTCCGGCACCGCGCCGAGGAACTGGTTCAGCATGTTGGTGGCCGGGATCGAGATCGCGTCGATCTTCAGCGCGTCGAGCGCGGAGATCAGCGTCGGCACGAACACGAACACGTAGACGATGGTGCCGATCAGGCTCGACACGCGCACCGGCGTCGGGCTGTCGAGGCCTTGCGTGAGGCGATCGGCGCCGGCGGCGACGAGCAGGTTCGTCACGAGACCGCGCAGCACGCGCGCGACGATCCAGCCGACGAAGCCGATCACCGCGGCCGCGAACAGGTTCGGCACGATCGCAAGCAGCTTGTCGACCATCCCCTGCACCGGCGACAGCAGGCCGGACAGCGCGAACGACGCGAGAATCGCCGGCAGGAACATCAGGATCACGAGCCAGAACAGCACGTCGCCGAGATAGCCGCTCATCGGCTGCATGCCCGCGCTTTCGGACAGCTTGTCGTCGACCTTGCTCGCCTTCAGCGCGCGGTTCGCGAGGCTGCGCAGCAGCGATGCGATCAGCCACGCGATCAGCGTCAGCGCCGCGCCGCCGATCAGGTTCGGCAGGTAGTTGACGATGTGCGTGACGAGCAGCGAGAACGGATTGGAGACCGCGTAGAGGTTGAGCACGTTGAAGATGCCCACCGCGGTGACGAGCAGCACGAGCCAGAACAGCCCGCCGGCGATGATCCGCTCGACGCACGCGCCCTGGCCGGTGCTTTCGTTGATCCGCTGATCGACCTTCAGCGCGTTGAGCAGCCGGAGCGCGCCGGCCCGCACCGCCACGGCGATCAGCCAGCCGATCACCAGGATGCCGATCGCGCCGGCGATCTTGGGCAGGTATCCGCCTAGCGTGGTCTGCAGCGACGTGATGAAGCTGGAAGCATCCATTTCTTCTTCTCCCGAAAAACGTGGCGTTGCGATTGAACATCGACGAACTACCTGCGTACTTCGAAAACCGTGCGTTGCCGTCCGAGCAACTTACCCGAGAAAAATGACGCGATCACCCGATTTCACCGTCTTTAACTTTAGACATAGATCGACGGGAACGAGACCCAATTTCGCCGAAATAAAAAGGGGCCTGAATTCTTCGCCCTACGCATCTCCGCAAGATTTATCAATTGGCGGCGTGCTACCGTGACGTCGACTCTTGCCCGGGATGCACGCATGACCGTCGACACGAAAGCCGAAACGCCCGCGTGGGCCCGCTATGCGGCACACATCGCGCGCGTTCACGACTACATCCTCACGCACCTCGACGACACGCTCGACCTGAACCGGCTCGCCGAAATCGCGTGCCTGTCGCCGTATCACTGGCAGCGCGTATATCGCGCGCTGTACGGCGAGTCGATCGTGCTGACGGTGCGGCGGATGCGGATCGTGCGCGCGTCCGAGGATCTCGTGTGCACGGCGCTACCGCTCGACGCGATCGCGCGGCGCGCCGGCTACGGCTCGACGCACGCGTTCGCCCGCGCATTTCGCGATGCTTACGGCGTGCCGCCCGTGCAGCACCGGCTCGCTGGGGTCCACCGGCCGATTTATCCGTTACAGCGACGAGAGGAAGACATGTTCAAGCAGGAAGTCGAGATCCGGCGGCTGCCGGAACTGCGCGGTTATGCGGTGCCGCATACGGGCGCGTACCTGAAGGTCGGCGACGCGTTCGGGCAGATCGGCGCGTGGGCCGGGCGGCACGGGCTGATCGGCCCCGGCGCGAGGATGATCGGGATCTTCTACGACGATCCGGATACGACGCCCGAGGCGCAGTTGCGCGCGAAAGCGTGCTTCGTGCCGGCCGACGGCGCGCCCGACGTCGAGCCGACGCCGCCCGTGGAGCGCATCACAGTTGCCGGCGGCGAGTACGCGGTGTTGCTGCACACGGGGCCGTATGCGGACCTGAAGACGGCCTACCAGTGGCTGTACGGCGACTGGCTGCGGCACTCGGGCCGTGAAGCCGCCGACGCGCCGCCGTTCGAGCTGTATCTGAATACGCCGATGGATGCGGCGCCGGCCGACCTGCGCACCGAGATTCATTTGCCGCTGCGTTGAGTGGTGTTTCGTGGCGCGGGGCTCCGCGCCCGCGCGCCATGCCGGCTTGGGGTCGTTCGTCACGCCGGCAACACGGCCGGCGATCGCGCCTTACCCGGCCTGCGTCCCGCAACCAGGGCAGAAGCGCGCGTCGGCGGCCAGCGCCGCGTGGCATCGGCTGCACGCCTTGCCGCGCTGCGATACGCCGCACTGCGCGCAGAATCGCGCATCCGCGGCGTTGATCGCGCCGCAGCCTGCGCACGCGAGCTGGCGCAGCGGCACGTTGCCGCCCGGGCCGCCCTGCGCGTCGGCCGACGGCTGCCAGCCCCATCCGTGCCGGTCGCGGCCGCGCGCATCGTGGCCGCCGTGACCGTCGCGTTGCTGCCCGCCGTGATGCCCGCCGCTGCCGTGGCCGCCTCCATGCCCGCTGCCGTGGCCACCTCCGCTGTGGCGACCTCCGTGGCCGCCCAGGATCCGCTTCAGAAAGCTCATCGCCCGCTCCTCATCGCTTCGCGGTCGCGCCGTCGAACACGCCCGTCTTCGACAGCAGCCGCAGCCCGTTGCCGACGACGATCAGGCTCGCGCCCGCATCGGCGAACACGGCCATCCACATCGTGCCGAGCCCCGCTACCGTGAGGCCGAGGAACACGATCTTCACGCCGAGCGCGAAGCCGATGTTCTGCACCAGCACGCGGTGCGTCGCGCGCGACAGCCGCACGAACGCGGGGATCTTGCGCAGGTCGTCGTCCATCAGCGCGACGTCGGCCGTCTCGATCGCCGTGTCGGTGCCCATCGCGCCCATCGCGAAGCCGATGTCGGCGCGCGCGAGCGCCGGTGCGTCGTTGATGCCGTCGCCGACCATCCCGACCGCGCCCGCACCGCCCGCCGACAGTTCCTCGACTGCCGCGAGCTTGTCCTCGGGCAACTGGTTGCCGCGCGCATCGTCGATGCCGGCCTGCCGCGCAATCGCCTGCGCGGTGTGCGGGTTGTCGCCGGTCAGCATCGCGGTGCGGATGCCGAGCGCGTGCAGGTCGGCGATCGCCGCGCGGCTGGTGTCCTTGATCGTGTCGGCCACCGCGAAGATGCCGAGCACGCGCGTGTCGTCGACCAGCATCACGACGCTCTTGCCCTGCCGCTCGAGCGCGTCGAGCTTCGCCTCCAGCGCCGGCGAGCAGCGTTCGAGCTCCTCGACGAGGCGGTGGTTGCCGAGCCAGTAGCGCGTGCCGTCGATCGTGCCGCGCACGCCGCGCCCGACGAGCGCTTCGAAGTCCTCTACATCGGCGAACACTGCCGTCTGCGCGTCGCGGGCCGCGGCGGCGATCGCCTGCGACACGGGGTGATCGGAACGCGCCGCGAGGCTCGCGCCGAGGTGACGCACGCGCGCCGCGTCGACGTCCGTCGCATGCGGGTCGAAATCGGTCTGCACCGGCTTGCCGTGCGTGATCGTGCCGGTCTTGTCGAGCGCCAGCCACGCGAGCTTGCGGCCTTCTTCCAGATATACGCCGCCCTTCACGAGAATCCCGCGCCGTGCCGCGGCCGCGAGCCCCGACACGATCGTCACCGGCGTCGAAATCACCAGCGCGCACGGGCACGCGATCACGAGCAGCACCAGCGCACGGTAGATCCAGTCGTGCCACGCGCCGCCCATGACGAGCGGCGGCGCCACCGCGACCAGCAGCGCGACCGCGAACACGATCGGCGTATAGACGCGCGCGAACTGGTCGACAAAGCGCTGCGTCGGCGCCTTCGCGCCCTGCGCTTCCTCGACCGCGTGGATGATCCGCGCGAGCGTCGAGTTGGCGGCCACCGCCGTCACGCGATAGTCGAACGAACCCGCTTCGTTGATCGTGCCCGCATACACCGCGTCGCCGGACGTCTTGTCGACCGGCAGGCTCTCACCGGTGATCGGCGCCTGGTTCACCGTCGAGCGTCCCGCGACCACTTCGCCGTCCAGCCCGATCCGCTCGCCCGGCTTCACGCGCACGATCGCGCCGAGCGCGACCTGCGCGGCCTCGATCGTGCGCCACGTGCCGTCGGCGTCCTGCACGGTCGCGGTGTCGGGCGCGAGCTGCATGAGGCCCTGGATCGCGTTGCGCGCGCGATCGAGCGACTTCGCCTCGATCAGCTCGGCGATCGTGAACAGCACCATCACCATCGCGGCTTCCGGCCACTGGCCGATCGCCATCGCGCCCGTCACCGCGATGCTCATCAGCGCGTTGATGTTCAGGTTGCCGTTGCGGATCGCGATCCAGCCTTTCTTGTAGGTGGTCAGCCCGCACGCGAGCACCGCCGCGAGCGCCAGCACCGCCGACAGCCACACCGGCAGACCGGCCCAGCTCACGGCCTCGGACGCGATCGCGGCGACGCCGGCCAGCGCGAGCGGCCACCACGGCTTCGCGGGCGGCGGCGCGACGGGTGCTGCCGGTGCGTCGGCCGACGCGGCTTCCGGCGTCATCCCGAGCGTGCGGATCGCGCTTTCGATCGCCGGCTGCGCACCGGGCACGTGTTCGACGGTCAGCATCCGCTGCATCAGGTTGAATTCGAGCGCCGAGACCTGCTGCATTCCGCCGAGCTTCTTCCGAATCAGCGTTTCCTCGGTCGGGCAGTCCATCTGCATGATCCGGAACGCGGAGCAGACGTGACCCGTCGCGGTCGCCCGCGCGACCGGCAGCGGCGCGAGCGTCAGCGCGGCCGGCGCGCAGCAGGCGCCGGCCGCGTGGTCGTGGTCGTGGTCGTGGTCGTGGTCGTGGTCGTGGTCGTGACCGACATGGTCATGCGCCGCGTGGGCGTGCGAGCACGCCGCTCCGTGCTCATGCCCGTCGCCGTGCGCATGGTCGTCGTGATCGTGCGCCGTCCCGTGCGCGGATGCATGATCGTGGCCGCATGCATGCGGCTGCGCGCGGTGCGCCGCCGCGTCGCCATGCGCGTGCTCGCCGGCCGCCGGCGCCGCGTCGGCAACGGTCGCCGCCTGCGTGTCGCGCGCGTCGGCGCAGCACGCATCGGCGCCGCCGGCATGGCGGTGTCGTGGGTCGGGGGTACGCTGGGCGTCGGTCATGACAACCTCCTCTATGGCTTGACGGTGTAGAGTTAACACCCTGAAGCCACTACAAGGTCAACCCTTACAACGGAGAAAGCCATGAAGATCGGCGAACTGGCCAAGGCGGCCCGCTGCACGCCCGAAACGATCCGCTTCTACGAGAAGGAGGGGTTGATGCCGGACGCCGAGCGCACCGATTCGAACTACCGCAACTACACCGACGTGCACGTCGAGCGGCTGCGCTTCATCCGCAACTGCCGCGCGCTCGACATGGCACACGACGAAATCCGCGCGCTGCTGCATCTCACCGACACGCCGGCCGACCCGTGCAATTCGGTCAACGCGCTGCTCGACGAGCACATCGGCCACGTCGACGCGCGCCTCGCCGAACTGACGCATCTGCGCGATCAGCTCACCGAATTGCGCCGCCAGTGCGTTGGCGAACATTCGGTCGAGGACTGCGGCATCGTTCACGGTCTCACGACGATGGAAACCGTCGCGCCGGCCGCGAAGCGCTCACACCTCGGCTGAAACCCTTGTGGAATATGATAGTCTAGTCGATACTAGTTATATTCTCACTAGACATAACCGAACTATTCATGGCAACAAGCCGCCCGTCTCCGCTCGCGCTCGCGGTCCTCGCGACGCTCACCGAGACGCCGATGCATCCATACGGAATGCTCCAGCAGTTGAAGGCGCGCGGCTATGACGAAGTCGTCAACGTGCGGCAGCGCACGAGCCTCTACCAGACGATCGACCGGCTGCTGCGCGACGGGCTGATCGCCGTGCACGACACCGAGCGCGACGGCGCGTTTCCCGAACGCACGCTGTACACGCTGACCGAAGCCGGGCATACGGCCGGGCAGGCGTGGCTGCATGCGCTGCTCGCGGAGCCCGCGCGCGAGTTTCCGGCGTTCGGCGCCGGCCTCGCATTCCTGCCGCTGCTCGACGCCGACGATGCACGCCAGCAACTCGAGCGCCGCATCGCCGCGCTCGACACCGAACGCGAACGTCTCGAGTCGCTGCGCAACGCCGCGCAGAACGACCAGGTGCCGCGCCTGTTCCTGTTGCAGAACGAACATGCGCTCGTGCTGCTCAACGCGGAGCTCGACTGGGCGCGCAGCGTCGTCGAACACCTGAAGATCGGCGCGCTGCGCTGGGTCGACGGCTGACGCGCCCGCCTCGGCTCGCGCCGATCAAAGCACCTTGCCTGGATTGAGCACGCCGGCGGGATCGAGCGCGGCCTTCAGGCGCCGCATCAAGCCGATTTCCGCTTCGCTGCGCGTGTGCGCGAGATAGGCGCGCTTGAGCATGCCGATGCCGTGCTCCGCCGACACCGAGCCGCCCATGTCCCGAACGACCGCGTAGACGCAGCGATCGATCGCATCGGCGTCCGCATCGCGCATGCCGGCGAGCGATACGCCGATATGCACGTTGCCGTCGCCGACGTGGCCGAAGAACAGGCACACGATGTCGGCCCACACCGCACGCAACGCCGCCTCGCAGCGTTCTGCGAACCGGCCGAGCTCGCCCGTCGGCAGGCTCACGTCGAAGTTCACCAGATGCGGCAGCGCATCGATCGCAAGGCCCTCGCGCAACGTCCACAGGTCGCGCGCCTGCCGCTCGGACGTCGCGAGTGCCGCATCGTCGACCAGCCCCGCCTCGATCGCATCCGCCAGGCCGGTTTCCAGCGCCTGGCGCGCATCGCCGCCCGGTGCACTCGTCGCGCATTCGATCAGCACCGCGAAGCCGCCGTCGCCCGCGAACGGCGCGACGACGCCGGGCGTGTGGCCCGCGACGTAGTCGTAGAAGGCCGGCCACATCGCTTCGAAACTGACGATCTCGGGCAGTGCGCGCAGGCGGTTCCACAACCCGACGACGGCGTCGTAGCCATGCACGCGGCAGAGCGCGGTGGCCGGCGCGGCGAGCTTCGGATGCAGCCGCAGCACGGCGCGCGTGACGACGCCGAGCGTGCCTTCGCTGCCGATGAACAACTGCTTCAGGTCGTAGCCCGCGTTGTTCTTCAGCATCCGATTCATCGACGACACGACGGTGCCGTCGGCGAGCACGGCCTCGAGTCCGAGCACCTGCTCGCGCATCATGCCGTAGCGGATCGCGCGCGTGCCGCCCGCGTTGGTCGCGAGCATGCCGCCGATCTGGCACGAACCGCGCGCGCCAAGATCGACGCCGAAGGTGAAGCCCGCTGCGTCCGCGGCCTCCTGCACCGTCTGCAGCGGCGTCCCGGCGCGCACCGTCATCGTGCCCGCCGCCGCATCGATTGCCTCGACGCCCGCGAAACGCTCCATCGACAGCACGATCTCGCCGCCCAGCGCGACCGCGCCGCGCGCGAGCCCGGTGAGGCCGCCCTGCGGCACCACCGGCTGCCCGAGCCGCGTGCATAGCGCGAGCGTGCGTGACACGTCGTCGACGCTGCGCGGCCGCACCAGCGCGCGCGGCCGCACACCGGCCGGCTCGTTGTACGCGGTGAAGTAGCGCGGATCGATCTCGGCCGCCCGCGTGACCAGCGTGTCGCCCAGTGCGGCGACGAGCGCCGCCTCGAGCGTGTCGTCCGCCGGCGCCGCCGCGCCGTCGCCGCCAGGCTCTCCGCCCGTCTCCAGGCTCTGCATCGTGCGCGTCCGCTTACTTGGTGGAGATGTCGATATCGCCGAAGTACTTCTGGCCGAGCGACTTCACCGTGCCGTCCGCCTTCAGCTTGTCGATCGCGGAATCGAGTTTCGCCTTCAGCGCGTCGTCACCCTTGCGCAGGCCGAACGCGATCCCGCTGCCGAGAATCCGGTCGTCGCGCACCGGCTGGCCGACGAACGCGAAACCCTTGCCGTCCGGGCGCGACAGGAAGCCGCGCTGGCCGGCCGGCGCGAGCACCAGCGTTGCGTCGAGACGGCCCGCCACGAGATCCGCATACACCTGGTTCTGATCCTGATACGCGACGATCGACACGCCGGCCGGCTCCCAGTGCGCCTTCGCGTAGGTTTCCTGGATCGATGCCTGCAGCACGCCGACGCGCTTGCCCTTCAGCGATTCCGGCGTCGGCAGCAGGCCGCTGCCGGTGCGCGCGATCAGCTGCGTCGGCACACGGTAGATGATCGTCGTGAAGTCGATCGCCTGGCGCCGCTGTTCGGTCGCGTTCATCGCCGAGTTGATCGCGTCGAACTTGCGGCCCTTCAGCGCGGGAATCAGCCCGTCGAACGACGTCTCGACCCACTTGCACGACAGCTTCGCGGTCTGGCAGACGGCGTTGCCGACGTCGATGTCGAAGCCCTGCAGGTCGCCGTTCGGCGCCTTCGACTCGAACGGCGGGTATTGCGCCTCGAGGCCGAAACGCAGCGTCTGCCCGTCGGCGAGCGCCGCGCCGGAACCGAGCGCGCACGCGAGTGCGAACGCGAGCTTGAGGGTATTTGCATGCTTCATCGTGATCTCCTGGCTTGTCGGCCGGCGCCGTGCGGTCGCACGTGCGCCGGTTCCGGCGGTGACTTTCCGTGCGACGTACACGTCGCCTGCTTGGGGTGCGGGCCACGCCCGCGATTACAGCGAACGCAACCGCCGCGCGCCTTCGATCAGCGTCGCGTCGTCCTTCGAGAAACTGAGCCGGATCACGCCCGCGTCGGTGCCGTCGGTGTAGAACGCCGACAGCGGAATCGTCGCGACGCGCGCATCGCGGATCAGGCGCAACACGAAGTCGCTGTCGCGTTCGTCCGAGAAGTGCCGGAAGCGCGCGAGCATGAAGAACGAGCCTTCGCTCGGCAGCAGCTCGAAGCGCGAACCGGCCAGCTCGCGCGCGAGCAGGTCGCGCTTGGCCTGGTAAAACGCCGACAGGCCGAGATAGCTTTCCGGCCGCGCGAGGATTTCCGCGAACGCGACCTGCATCGGCGTATCGGCCGAGAACACCATGAACTGGTGCACCTTGCGGATCTCGTCCATCAGTTCGGCCGGCGCGACGCAATGGCCGACCCGCCAGCCCGTCACGTGGAACGTCTTGCCGAACGACGACACGATCACGCTGCGCTCGGCGAGCTCACGGTGACGCGCGACGCTCTGATGCTGCGCGCCGTCGAACACCACGTGCTCGTAAACCTCGTCCGACAGGACCACGATGTCGGTATTGCGCGTGAGCTGCGCGAGCCGTTCGAGATCGTCGGCGGAGAACACCGTTGCGGTCGGGTTGTGCGGCGTGTTGACGATGATCATTCGCGTGCGCGGCGTGATCGCCGCGGCGACTTCGTCCCAGTTCACGCGGAAATGCTCGGGCGACAGCTTGATCGCGACCGGCGTCGCGCCCTGCAACCGCACGATCGGCGCATAGCTGTCGAACGACGGCTCGAAATAGATCACTTCGTCGCCCGGATGCACGAGCGCGCTGATCGCCGCGTAGAGCCCTTCGCTCGCGCTCGCGATTACCGTGATCTCGGTGCCCGGGTCGTAGCGCGTGCCGTACAGCGCCTCCGTCTTCTCCGCGAGGCGTTCGCGCAGCGACGCGACGCCGGCCATCGGCGCGTACTGGTTGTGGCCGTCGCGCATCGCGCGCGCGACACCCTCGACGAGTGCCGGATCGGGCGCGAAATTCGGTGCGCCCTGCGACAGGTTCAGCGCATCGTGCTGCGCGGCGAGCTGGCCGATCACCGTGAAGATCGTCGTCCCGACGTCCGGCAGTTTCGAGCGGGGCGTGGTGGCGCTTCGCATGACTCCTCCTTCAGATGTCCTTCGCACCGGCCCGCGCGACGCGCGCGGCCCGGCTCATGACGCATGATTTAGCCCGAGTCAATAAGGGCGGACAATCGAAAGTTCGTCATGGCGGCCATGCATTTTTCTCATGATCGACCATACGCAAGGCTCAATGCCAAGGCCGTGTGGTCGGCAATGCATGCGCATCCGGCATTTCCCTTAGGCCCTGGTCGCGCTCGCGACGGGCTCGCGACGGGCTCGCGACGGATGCTCGGCCGCACGGCCGCGCCGCGCGTCACGCGCCCGCGGCCGCCAGATAAGCGCCCAGCACCGCCTGCAACTCGCCGCGCAACGCGGCGAAGTCGAGCGCCGGCCCGAGCGTGAGCAGCGCCTGCGACACGCCGCCGTAGCAGACGGCATGCGCCATCCGCGCGATCCCGTCGAGCCGCGCGGCCGGCGGCGGATCGCTGCACTGCGCAAGCGCGTCGTGCCACAGCGCGACATACGCGTCGTAATGGCGGCGGTATGCGGCGAGCGGCGACACCTGCCGCTCCAGCGCGAAGAACGCGCTCCACGGCGCGGCGTCGGCGGCGATCGCATCGACCTGCAGATCGACGAGCGCGGCCGCGAGCGCGGCGCGCGGCACGCCGCGCAGCCCGTGCGCCGCTTCGCGCAGCCGGTCGGCCAGCGCCAGCACGCGCCGGTGGATGCACAGCGCGGCGAGGCTCTGCTTGTCGCCGAAGTATTCGTAGAAGGTGCCGACGCTCACGCCCGCGACGGCCGCGATTTCGCGGATCGTCGCCTTCGCGTAACCGCGCTCGAGCAAAAGCTGAACGAAGGCCTGCTGAAGCGCCTCGGACGTGGCCTGCGCACGCGACTGGCGCGGCCGGCGGCGCAACGCGGGCGCGGGTTGCGCCGCCGGCTGGCCGGGCGGCGCCGGAACCTGAACATGTCGCGGCGGCATATTTGCTACTCTGAAATTCAGCGGAAACGCGTTTGACCGGCAGACCGCGAAGCACGAGACCGGAGACAGCCCGATGACCGAATCGACCCATGCCGTCACGAACCAGTTCGACGAACTGGTCGACTATAACCTCTTCGCCACCGACGTCGCGCTGCGCGAGGCCATCGCCCGCGCGGGCGCCGGCTGGGCCGTGCCGCGGCTCGACGCGTACGGCGCGCGGCTCGGCAGCGCCGACACCGCGCAGCTCGCCGACGAAGCGAACCGCCACACGCCGGAACTGAACGCGTTCGACCGCCGCGGCCGGCGCATCGACCGCGTCGACTTCCATCCGGCGTGGCACACGCTGCTCGGCATGTACCGCAACGAGGGCTTCGTGTCGCTCGCGTTCCGCGATACGCGCCCGGGCCGCTGGGCCGCGACCGCGGCCGGCTTCTACCTGCACGGCCAGATCGAGGCCGGCACGCTGTGCCCGGCGACGATGACGCAGGCCGCGATTCCGGTGCTGCAGAAGGAACCCGCGCTGTGGGACCTGCTGCGCGACAAGCTGTACAGCGATGATTACGATCCGCGCGACGTGCCGGCCGCCGACAAGCGCTCGATCTGGTTCGGCATGGGCATGACCGAGAAACAGGGCGGCTCCGACGTGCGCGCGAACACGACACTGGCGAGCGCCGTCGGCGCGGGCGGACGCGGCGGCGAATACCGGCTGCGCGGCCACAAGTGGTTTTTCTCCGCGCCGATGTGCGACGCGCACCTGGTCGTCGCGCGCACCGAAGCGGGCAGCCCGTCGTGTTTCTACGTGCCGCGCTGGCGGCACGACGGGACGAAGAACGCGGTCGAGATCCAGCGTCTGAAGAACAAGGTCGGCAACCGCAGCAACTCGAGCAGCGAGATCGAGTTGAACGACGCATGGGGCATCATGCTCGGCGACGAAGGCCGCGGCATCCCGACCATCATCGAGATGGCCACGCACACGCGGCTGAACTGCGTGCTCGGCAGCGCGGCGATGCTGCGCCAGGGCGTCGTGCAGGCGATCGCGTACACGCGCCAGCGCCACGCGTTCGGCCGCGCGCTCGCCGAGCAGCCGCTGATGCGCACCGTGCTCGCCGATCTCGCGCTCGAAAGCGAAGCCGCGCTCGCGCTCGCGATGCGTCTCGCCGATGCGTTCGAGCGCGACGACTCGCCGCGCGAACGCGCGTGGAAGCGGATCGTCACGCCCGCCGCGAAATTCTGGGTCTGCAAGCGCGCGGTCGAGCTGACCGGCGAGGTGATGGAAGTGTTCGGCGGCAACGGCTACGTCGACGACGGCCCGATCGCGCGGCTGTTCCGCGAAGCGCCGGTCAACTCGATCTGGGAAGGCTCCGGCAACGTGATGTGCCTGGACGTGCTGCGCGCGGTGTCGCGCGAGCCCGACGCGGCCGCGGCGCTCTTCGCCGAGCTGACCGACCTCGGCGCGGGCGAATCGCGCATCCGCGCGGCGCTCGATGCGCTGCGCGCGATGCTCGCGGCACCGGCCGATACGCTCGAGGCATCGGCCCGCGTGTTCGCGCAGCGGCTCGCGCTCGTCGCGCAGGCCTGCCTGCTGCGGCGCGACGCGCCCGCGGCCGTCGCCGACGCATTCATCGCGACGCGGCTTGCCGCGCCCGACTGGGGCCGCATCGCGGGCGGCTTCGATCCGCACGCGCTCGACGTCGCCGCGCTGCTGCAGCGCGCGTACCCGGCCTGACGGGCGCCGACCCCGCCGCCGACGCCAAAGAAAAAGCCACCGGACCCGACGGCCCGGTGGCTTCTTCACATGATGCCCCGCGCGGCGCCCTTCGACGCCGCCGGCGACTCACGCCATGCTTACTTGCCGCCGATGCTCTTCAGCGGCTTCCACTCGCCCTTCTCGACCTTGTACATCGTGATGCCGCCGTTCTTCAGGTCGCCCTTCGCGTCGTACGCGACGTGCGACGACGTGACGCCGGCCATGTCGGTCTTCGCGAGCACCGGCAGGTACTTCGCCGGATCGGTCGAATCGGCCTTCTTCATCGCGTTGAGCATCGCCATCGCGCCGTCGTACGCGTACGGCGAGTACGTCTGCACGTCTTCGCCGAAGCGCTTCTTGTACTTGTCGGCGTAGGTCTTGCCGCCCGGCATTTCCTCGAGCGGCAGGCCTGCCAGCGATGCGATCGTGCCGTCGGCCGCGTTGCCCGCGATCTTCAGGAACGTCGGCGTCTTCACCATTTCGCCGCTCATCAGCGGTGCGGTGATGCCGAGCGTCTTCATCTGCTTGACCATCGGCGCTGCCTGCGAATCCGCGCCGCCGTAGTAGACGAGGTCCGGCTTCGCCGCCTTCAGCTTGGTCAGGATCGCCTTGAAGTCGACGGCCTTGTCGTTCGTGAATTCACGGTCGACGATCGTCGCGCCGCCGGCCTTCGCAGCCTTCTCGAACTGGTCGGCGAGACCCTGGCCGTAGGCCGTGCGGTCGTCGACGATCGCGATCTTCTTCATGCCGAGATCCTTCGACGCGAAGGTGCCCGCCACCGAGCCCTGCTGCGTGTCGGACGTCATCATGCGGAAGGTCGTCTTGTAACCCTGCTGCGTGTATTCCGGCGCCGTCGCCATCGCGATTTCCGGAATGCCGGCGTTCGCGTAGATGCGCGAGGCCGGAATCGTCGTGCCCGAGTTGAAGTGGCCGAGCATGCCCTTGATGCCGTCGTCGACGAGCTTCTGCGCAACCGTCGTGCCGGTGCGCGGGTCAGCCTGGTCGTCCTGCGTCTCGAGCACGAACTTCACTGCCTTGCCGCCGATCTTCGGGTTCGTCGCGTTGAAGTCTTCCAGCGCGAGCGCGATCCCGTTCTGCATATCCTTGCCGTAGTGAGCCTGGGCGCCCGTCATCGGCCCTGCGTAACCGATCTTCACGTCGTCCGCATGGGCCGTCCCCGCAAGCGACATGACGGCGACGAACGTCGCGCCTGCCAGCTTTTTCATCGTGTGTTGCATAGCATCTCCTTGGTACCAGGGTAAATGGAGCGGCTTCGGGATCGCCTTGCCGCTTCCTTTGTTTGATCCGAACGGCAAGGATGGTCAGCCGATCGTCATCAAATTCGCATTGCCGCCCGCCGCGGCCGTGTTCACGCTCACCGAGCGCTCGGTCAGCAGGCGCTCGAGCGCGTAGTCTTCCGCGTCGCCGTTCTCGAACGCGCCCGCCGACACGCCCTGCACCGACACAATCGGGCCCGGCCGCTGCGCGACGTCCTTCACGAGCGTCTGCAGTTCGTCGCTGTCGCCTTCGAACAGCACCGCGTCGAACGGCGCGTCGGCCTGCTTGCGCACGGCCGCATGCGCCTTCAGCGCAGCCGGCAGCGCGGCGACCAGCGCCTCGCCCGCCGCGCCGACGAACAGCGCGCGGTTGCCCGTCGCCAGCACCGCCGCGAACTGCGCGCGCGCGCCGCCCGGCGTGGCCGCGACACACAGCACCGTGCCGCGCGGGCCGAGTGTATACGTGTTTCGCTCGCCCGTCGGCCCGGTCAGCACCGCGGTCGCACCGGCCGGCACCTGCGCCAGATAGCCGTCGCAACGTGCGGCCAGCGCCGGCTCGCGCTGCTCGATCAGCCAGTCGCGCAGCGCGGTGAGCGCCGCCGCCGGGTTGCTGCGCTGTTCGCCGTCAACCGCGCCGTCCGCGATCAGCGTCTGCGCGAGCGAACGCGGCAGGCCCGACGGACGCGTCGCGAGCAGGCGCTGCAGGTACAGCGCGCCGCCGGCCTTCGGGCCCGTGCCCGACAGCCCTTCGCCGCCGAACGGCTGCACGCCGACCACCGCGCCGATCACGTTGCGGTTCACGTAGATGTTGCCGACGTGCGCGTTCGAGATCACGTGCGCGATCGTCTCGTCGATCCGCGTGTGGATGCCGAGCGTCAGGCCGTAACCCGTCGCGCGGATCTGCTCGAGCAGCTTGTCGAGCTGGCTGCGGCGATAGCGCACGACGTGCAGCACCGGGCCGAACACTTCACGCTTCAACTCGTCGATGCTGCCGATCTCAATCAGCGTCGGCGGCACGAACGTGCCGTGCGCGCAGGCTTCAGGCGACGAGAGCTGCGTGACCGCGTGGCCCTTCTCCTTCATTGCCGAAACGTGCGTGTCGATCGTCTGCTTCGCTTCGGCGTCGATCACCGGGCCGACGTCGGTCGACAGACGGTCCGGGTTGCCGAGCGCCAGCTCGTGCATCGCGCCCTTGAGCATCGTCAACGTGCGGTCCGCGACGTCGTCCTGCAGACACAGAACGCGCAGCGCCGAACACCGTTGACCGGCCGAGTCGAACGACGACTGCATCACGTCGGCGACGACCTGCTCCGCGAGCGCCGACGAGTCGACGATCATCGCGTTCTGGCCGCCCGTTTCCGCGATCAGCGGAATCGGCTTGCCGTCCGGGTCGAGGCGCGCGGACAGCGTCTTGTTGATCAGGCGCGCGACTTCGGTCGAGCCGGTGAACATCACCGCGCGCGTGCGCGGATCGGCGACCAGCGCCGCGCCGACGGTCTCGCCGGTGCCCGGCAGCAGCTGCACCGCGCCGGCCGGCACGCCGGCCTCGCGCAGCAGGCGCACGGCCTGGGCGGCGATCAGCGGCGTCTGTTCGGCCGGCTTCGCGAGCACCGTGTTGCCGGCCGCAAGCGCGGCGGCCACCTGGCCCATGAAGATCGCGAGCGGGAAGTTCCACGGGCTGATGCAGACCACGGGGCCGAGCGGACGGTGCGTGTCATTCGAGAATTCGTCGCGGATCTGCGCCGCGTAGTAGCGCAGGAAGTCGACGGCTTCGCGAATTTCGGCGATCGCGTTCGGCAGCGACTTGCCGGCTTCGCGCACGATCAGGCCCATCAGCGTGTGCATCTGCGCTTCGAGCAGGTCGGCCGCGCGCACCAGGCAGTCGGCGCGCGCATCGACCGGCGTCGCCTGCCAGATCGGCGCGGCAGCCACGGCATGCGCGAGCGCCGCGCTCACGTGTTCGGCCGTCGCTTCGCTGACGGTGCCGACCAGGTCGCGCTGATCGGCCGGGTTGCGCACGTCGCGCGCCGGGGCGTCGGCGAGCGCGTCGTCGGCGAGCATCGGCGCCGCGCGCCACGGATGGTGCGCGCTCGCGAGCAGCGCGGACGACAGCGACGCGAGACGATGTTCGTTCGACAGGTCGAGGCCCATCGAGTTGGGACGCTCGTCGCCGTACAGGTTGCGCGGCAGCGGGATCTTCGCGTGCGGCGCGCCGAGCGGCACGACCTTCGATGCCTCGTCGACCGGATCGGCGACCAGCTCCTTCACCGACACGGTTTTATCCGCGATGCGGTTCACGAACGACGTGTTCGCGCCGTTCTCCAGCAGGCGGCGCACGAGGTACGCGAGCAGCGTTTCATGCGTGCCGACCGGTGCGTACACGCGGCACGGACGGTTCAGCTTGTCGCGGCCCGTGACTTCCTCGTACAGCGGCTCGCCCATCCCGTGCAGGCACTGGAATTCGTACTGGCCGGGGTAATAGTTCTGGCCGGCCAGGTGATAGATCGCGGCCAGCGTGTACGCGTTGTGCGTCGCGAACTGCGGGTAGACGGCGTCGGGCGCCGCGAGCAGCTTCTTCGCGCACGCGAGGTACGACACGTCCGTGTAGATCTTGCGCGTATAGACCGGATAGCCTTCGAGGCCGTCGACCTGCGCACGCTTGATTTCGGTATCCCAGTACGCGCCCTTCACCAGACGGATCATCAGGCGGTGACGGCTGCGGCGCGCGAGGTCGATCAGGTAGTCGATCACGAACGGGCAACGCTTCTGATAGCCCTGCACGACGAAGCCGATGCCGTTCCAGCCCGCGAGTTCCGGGTCGAAGCACAGCGCTTCCAGCAGGTCGAGCGACAGTTCGAGACGGTCGGCTTCTTCCGCGTCGATGTTCAGACCGATGTCGTAGCGGCGCGCGAGCAGCGCGAGCGCGCGCACGCGCGGCAGCAGCTCGCTCATCGTGCGGTCCTGCTGCGAGCGCGAGTAGCGCGCGTGCAGCGCCGACAGCTTGATCGAGATGCCCGGGCCTTCGTAGATGCCGCGGCCGCCGGCCGCCTTGCCGATCGCGTGGATCGCCTGCTCGTACGATGCGTAGTAGCGTTGCGCGTCCTCTTCGGTCGTCGCCGCTTCGCCGAGCATGTCGTACGAGTAGCGGAAGCCGCGCGCCTCGTACTTGCGGCTGTTCGCGAGCGCTTCGGAAATCGTCTCGCCGGTGACGAACTGCTCGCCCATCAGGCGCATCGCCATGTCGACGCCCTTGCGGATCAGCGGCTCGCCGCCGCGGCCGATCAGGCGCGTGAGCGCCGACGACAGGCCCGCTTCGCTGTTGGTCGTCACGAGCTTGCCGGTGATCATCAGGCCCCAGGTCGCCGCGTTCACGAACAGCGACGGCGCATGGCCGACGTGCGAGCGCCAGTCGCCCTTGCTGATCTTGTCGCGGATCAGCGCATCGCGGGTCGCGCGATCGGGAATGCGCAGCAGCGCTTCGGCGAGACACATCAGCGCGACGCCTTCCTGGCTCGACAGCGAGAACTCGTGGATCAGCCCCTCGACGCCGCCGCCCGAGCTCTTCTCGCGCAGCGCCTCGACGAGTTGCGTCGCGAGCGCCTGCGCGTCGGCCTGCAGGTTCGCCGGCAGGCGCGCCTGGCCCAGCAGGAACGGCACGCATTCCGGCTCGGGGCGGCGATACGCGGCCGTGATCGCCGCGCGCAGCACCGATTGCGGCTGCACGTTCTGGGCAAACTCGAGGAACGGATGCGGCGAGTTGTCGTCGTCGCCGTCCGTCGCCTGGCCGTCGGCAAGCTCCGTCACGCCGCTGCTGCCCGACAGTTCGGGCGGCAGCTGGCCGTGCTCGATCCGCTCGAGATACGCGAAGATCGCCTGCTTGATCAGCCAGTGGGGAGTGCGCTCGAGACGCGCTGCCGCGTCTTTCAGGCGCGAGCGGAGAAGGTCGTCGACTTTGACGCCGAGAGTCGTGCTTGCCATGGTGGGTTCGTGCGCCGGTGCGAGCCCGGCAATATGGTGTGAGAGGATGCGCGAAATCCTACGGCACGCAATAAAAAGGTGCAACCGAATTGACGGATTGGTTGCACCCACAAGTTATCCAATATAATCAGCCACTTATGAGGTTGCAACCTAGGGGTTGCCCGTGGTCGGCGGATCGGTGTTTTCCCTGATCAGGTCAAGTTGGCGCACTTGGGCAACCCGCGGCGTGCACCACCAAGGGGAAAAGCGGGTTGCACTGTGCTTGGCGGCGGGTCATGCAGGTGGGTGTGGGACGGGTCAGGAGGAGGATCGCGCGGTCGGTGGGTCGGCGGATCCGGCCGGCTCGGTATCGGCATGCGGCACGGCGGCCGCGCGCGCACCGCTCAGATATCGAGCGGATCGACCTCGACGCTCCACCGCAGCACGCCCTTCAGCGCACGCAGTTCCGGCTGCCATGCGCGCAGCGCGTGCTGCAGTGCCGCCCGCGACGCGCTTTCGAGCAGCAACTGCGCGCGGTGGACGTTCGCGACCTTGACGATCGTCATCGGCACCGCGTCGTAGACGGTCACGCGATCGGCGCCCGGCAGCCCCGGCAACGCGGCCGCGGCCTGCAGCAGGAACGCGAGCGCCGCGTCGAGCGTGCGTCCTTCGGCGCGCAGCAGCGCCTGGTAGACGAACGGCGGCAGGTGCGCGTCGCGGCGCTCGCCGAGCGTCGAATTCGCGAAGCCGACGTAATCCTGCCGGCCGAGCGCGTGATACAGCGCGTGACGCGGATAGCGCGTCTGCACGAGCACCTCGCCCGGCAGTCCGGCGCGCCCCGCGCGGCCGCTCACCTGCATCAGCTGCGCAAACAGCCGCTCGCTCGCGCGGAAGTCGTGCGAGAACAGCGCGGTGTCGGCATTGAGCACGCCGACGAGCGATACGCGCTGGAAGTCGTGCCCCTTCGCGATCATCTGCGTGCCGACCAGGATGTCGACTTCACCGGCGTGCACGTCCGAGAACAGCGCCTGCGCACTGCCCTTGCGTCGCGTGCTGTCCGCGTCGATCCGCAGTATCCGTGCGCCCGGCACCGCCTCGGCGAGCGCCTCCTCGATACGCTGCGTGCCGCGCCCGAGCGGCGCGATATCGACGTTCCCGCATTCCGGGCACGACCGCGGAATGCGCGCTTCCCAGCCGCAGTGATGACAGCGCAGTGCATGTTCGGGCTTGTGCAGCACGACGTAGGCGCTGCAGCGCGGGCAACCGGCGACCCAGCCGCATGCGTCGCACGCGAGCTGCGGCGCGTAACCGCGCCGGTTCAGGAACACGAGGCTCTGTTCGCCGCGCTCGAGCCGTGCCTTCAACGCCGCGACGAGCGGCCCCGACAGCCCGCCCATCGACGCGCGCCCGCGCCGCCGCTCCTCTTCGAGATCGATCAGCCGCACGGTCGGCAGCGTCGCGTCGGCCACCGCGCGGCGCGACAGCGTGAGCCGCGTGTAGCGGCCCTGATCGGCCTGCCACCAGCTCTCGAGCGACGGCGTCGCCGAACCGAGCACGACCGGAATGCCGAGATGCTTCGCGCGCCACACGGCAAGATCGCGCGCCGAATAGCGCAGCCCTTCCTGCTGCTTGTACGCGGGTTCGTGCTCCTCGTCGACGACGATCAGTGCAAGCGTCGGCAGCGACGCGAGCACCGCGAGCCGCGTGCCGAGCACGATCCGCGCGCGGCCGGTGTGTGCGGCGAGCCAGTTGCGCGCCCGCTCGCCCTCGGCGAGCCCGCTGTGCAGCGTGACGATCGCGTCGTCGGCGAGCGTGCCCGCGAAGCGTGCGCGAAACGCGGCCTCGAATTGCGGCGTCAGGTTGATTTCGGGCACGAGCACGAGCGCCTGCGCGTCGGGCCGCGCATCGAGCAGCGCGGCGAGCGCATGCAGATAGACCTCGGTCTTGCCGCTCCCGGTCACGCCATGCAGCAGGAACGGCGCGAAACCGTGCGCAGCGCGGATCGCATCGAGCGCCTCCGCCTGCTGGTCGGTGAGCGCCGGCGGCACAGTTCGTCCACTGGTTGTCGACAGGTTATCCACAGCTTTGGGCACAGGCGCGTCGGCCCAGCCGATTTCCTCGACGGCGACCCAGCCGCGCGCCGCCCAGTCGTCGAGCGTGGCGGCCGCCTTCGGATGCAACGCACGCGCATCGGGCAACGTCATCGAATCGGTGTCGGCGAGTGCCTGCGCGAGCCGCCGCAGCGCGGCCCCGCGCGCCGGCAGTGCGTCGGGCAGCGCCGCGCAGCCGGCTTCGGTCAGCCGGTAGCGCACCTCGGGTGCCAGCAGCCGGCCCCAGCGCTCCGCGTCGCGCAGCGCCTGCGGCAACGCCGGCAGCGCAACTTCGCCGCGACCGCGCTGGTAGTAATCGGCCGCGAACGACACCAGCGCGAGCCAATCCGGCGCGAGCGGCGGCAGCTCGGTACAAATCGCGTCGATCGCCCGCAACCGGGACGGCGGCACGTCGGTGTGAGTCGTCACTTCGCAGACGAGACCGACAACCTGCCGCTTGCCGAACGGCACCTGCACCAAGGTACCGGGCTCGGGCGCCGGCTGGACGTCGCAGCGGTAGTCGAACAGGGTGGCGAGCGGATGGTCGAGGGCGACCCTGAGGTAAGTGCCGTCCATCACCGCGCTCCGGCGACAATGCGAGGCGCACCGACGAATTGCACCCGGGCTCGCGCCACGGTGGCGAACTTAAAGTAAAACTTCAGATTCGGCGCTAAGTTTTGGATTCGCATTAGGAATCGCCGTATACCCTGACCAGCCTGTGGATAACTTTGTTGAGAACTCGCCGTTCAACAGCCGCGAAGCGCGCGGGGCCGTGCTTTCCGCTGTTTTCGGCCGCCCTCGACCGCGCCCCGCGGAGCCTTATTCCATAAGGCTGCTATTCAAATTACGAAACCATAGCGAGACAATTCGACCGATACAGAGCTCTACCGCGCTGCAACGTGGAAAATGTGTATAAGTCAAGTCTTGACAAGCCTTGAATCGGCAACCGTGGCGGGGTTGCGCCCTGTTTAGCACCGACAGCGAAACGCCGTCACCCCGCAGTGCAGCATGACACCACTTGCGCTCAGCCCGCCGCTCCGCTACGGATCTTACGGCTGTGGGTGTGCACTTCGTCGACGAGTTCGGCGACGTGGTCGGGCGAGGTGAACTGCGAAATGCCGTGGCCGAGGTTGAATACGTGACCCGGATGATTGCCGTAGCTGTCGAGCACCGCTCGCGCCTGCTCGCGCACCACGGCCGGCGGCGCAAACAGGATCGTCGGGTCGAGGTTGCCCTGTAGCGCGACGCGCCCGGCGACGCGTTCGCGCGCGGCGCCGAGATTGACGGTCCAGTCGAGGCCGACCGCGTCGACGCCGGTCGCCGCGATTTCCTCGAGCCACAGCCCGCCGCCCTTCGTGAACGTGATCACCGGCACGCGCTCGCCGTCGTGCTCACGCTTCAGCTGCGCGACCACGCGACGGATGTAGTCCAGCGAGAAGCGCTGGTATGCGCCGTCCGCCAGCGCGCCGCCCCACGTATCGAAAATCATCACGGCCTGCGCGCCGGCTTCGATCTGCGCGTTCAGGTAAGCGGCCACAGCCTGCGCGTTCACGTCGAGGATCCGGTGCATCAGGTCGGGGCGCGAATACGCCATCGACTTCACCGTGCGGAAATCGTCCGACCCGCCGCCTTCGACCATGTAGCACGCGAGCGTCCACGGGCTGCCCGAGAAGCCGATCAGCGGCACGCGCTGGCGGCCCTGGCCGTCGGTCAGCGCGCGGCGGATCTCGCGCACGGCGCCCGTCACGTAGCCGAGCGTCTCCTCGATGTCCGGCACCGCGAGCTTCGCGACGTCGGCCTCGGTGCGCACCGGATGCGCGAACTTCGGCCCTTCGCCGACCTGGAAGTCGAGGCCGAGACCCATCGCGTCGGGGATCGTCAGGATGTCCGAGAACAGGATCGCGGCGTCGAGCGGGAAGCGCTCGAGCGGCTGAAGCGTCACTTCGGTCGCGTAGTCGGGATTCTTCGCGAGGCCGAGGAAGCTGCCGGCGCGCGCGCGCGTCGCGTTGTATTCGGGCAGATAGCGGCCGGCCTGACGCATCAGCCAGATCGGCGTGTAGTCGGTCGGCTCGCGCAGAAGCGCACGCAGGAAGGTGTCGTTGAGCAGGGTATGGGCCACGGTAGGAGCGACGATGCGAAGGCAAAGCGGCATTTTACCGGAGCGCGGCCGCACGGCCGCGTATGCCGATGCGATGGCGGCCATATGACGCGCGCGATGGCTCCGTTATGATCGGACGCTGATATCGAACCGAACGAAGGAGGAGACCGATGAAGACATTCGCCACGCTGGCCACGCTCACCGCTGCCGTGCTTTGCTGCGCCGCCGCGCACGCGCAGGGCACGACCACTGCGGCGGCACCGACCGCCGCAGCCATCGGCTCGCGGCTCGACGACGTGGTCGCACGCGGCACGCTGCGCGTGTGCACGACGGGCGACTACAAGCCGTATTCGTACCACCGGCCGGACGGCCGTTTCGAGGGCATCGACATCGACATGGCCGAGTCGCTCGCGAAATCGCTCGGCGTGAAGGCCGACTTCGTGAAGACGAGCTGGTCGAACCTCACCAACGACTTCGTCGCGAAGTGCGATATCGCGGTAGGCGGCGTGTCGACGACACTCGAGCGCCAGAAGCGCGTGTTCTTCACGCAGCCGTACGTGGTCGACGGCAAGACGCCGATCGTGCGCTGCGCGGACGCCGACAAGTACCAGACCGTCGCGCAGATCGACCGGCCCGAGACCCGCGTGATCGTGAACCCGGGCGGCACCAACGAGCGCTTCGCGAAGCAGTTCTTCACGCATGCGAACCTGAGCGTCTATCCGGACAACGTGACGATCTTCAAGCAGATCCTCGCGGGCAAGGCGGACGTCATGGTGACGGATGCATCCGAGACGCTGCTGCAGCAAAAGCTGAATCCGGGCCTGTGCTCCGTGCATCCGGACAAGCCGTTCCAGTTCGGCGAAAAGGCGTACATGGTGCCGCGCGGCGACGTCGTGTTCCAGCAGTACGTCGACCAGTGGCTGCACCTGGCGCTGTCGTCCGGCGAATACCAGGCGATCTCCGACAAGTGGCTGAAGTGAGCATGAGCGCTCGCGGAACAAGCGGCCGATAACCGGCAGAGACCCCGTTATTGCCGCCGGCCGGGCGCACCGCCGTTACACATCGGCGTGGCGCCCGGCCGGCGTGAAATCGCGAATGGCCGACTATCGCGTGCCCCAATCACGTTTCAAAATCTTTCCGACGAATGATTCGTCAGATGCGGTATCTGCCGCGCGATGCGCATTCCGGCGTGTAAATCGGCAATTCACCGACGCCGATACGCATGAAAAACGCATTACGCGCACCCGATGAAAACTCTGCGGAAAAGATGGGTAAATATGACCTTTTTCAGGACCCCGAAAACAGCAAAAAATCCCGGAAAGCCTTATCTGGCGGGCGTTACAACCTGAAACACTTTGTTACCGCGAGGGGTCATTAATTCGCCCACAATGGCCTCAACGGTTTCAACACGGATGCGGTCTCGTGTGCCAAGTGTGAGCGGACGCGAAGCGCTGCGAGCCAGTCGGTCACGTACCGAAGCCCTTCCGAGGGGCATCCCTGTTGGAGTCGTTTCCGGCCCCCGCCGGACTCGGTTTCATCTTTGGTCTCCTCGCGCTAACCCCGTAGCGTGTGGTTTTTAGCGGGCTAATATGCCCGCTTTTTTTCGTCCATCGAAAACGCAACAGCCCGCAGGCCGTCGCGTTTGCCCCGCCGCCGGGCCGCTCGGTCTTTTCAAGCGGTCTTCTGCACGTCGAGCTTCAGTTCGTCGATCATCCGTTCGCGCATCACGAACTTCTGCACCTTGCCCGTCACCGTCATCGGCAGCTCGTCAACGAAGCGGATGTAGCGCGGAATCTTGTAGTGCGCGATCTGGCCACTGCAGAACGCGC
The DNA here is from genome assembly GCF_902833125.1 of Burkholderia sp. BCC1640. Taxonomy (NCBI): domain Bacteria; kingdom Pseudomonadati; phylum Pseudomonadota; class Betaproteobacteria; order Burkholderiales; family Burkholderiaceae; genus Burkholderia; species Burkholderia sp. BCC1640. Next base: position 161,235 of record NZ_CADFEF010000004.1, read on the forward strand.
GCACGTCATCCTCGGTCATCTGCTCGTCCGCGCGCAGCACGATCCACGCGCACAGCTCCTCGCCGTATTTCGCGTCGGGCACGCCGAACACCTGCGCGCTCTGAATCTTCGGATGCCTGAACAGGAATTCCTCGATCTCGCGCGGATACACGTTCTCGCCGCCGCGAATCACCATGTCCTTCAGCCGGCCGACGATGTTGCAGTAGCCCTCGGCGTCGAGCGTCGCGAGGTCGCCCGTATGCATCCAGCCGTCGACCAGCACCTCGCGTGTCTTCGCGTCGTCGTCCCAGTAGCCGAGCATCACCGAATAGCCCTTCGTGCACAGCTCGCCGGTCGCGCCGACCGGCACGATCTCGCCGTTCGGGTCGACGATCTTCACCTCCAGGTGCGGCTGAATGCGGCCGACCGTCGTCGTGCGCTTCTCGAGCGGGTCGTCGGTCGAGCTCTGGAACGACACGGGGCTCGTCTCCGTCATCCCGTATGCGATCGTGATTTCGGACAAATGCATCTGCGACACGACGCGTTTCATCGTCTCGATCGGACACGGCGAGCCGGCCATGATCCCGGTGCGCAGCGTCGACAGGTCGAACTTCGCGAAGTCCGGATGATCGAGCTCGGCGATGAACATCGTCGGCACGCCGTGCAGCGCGGTGCAGCGCTCGTCGGCGACGGCCGCGAGCGTCGCGACCGGATCGAACGCCTCGCCGGGGAACACCATCGCCGCGCCCTTCGACACGCACGCGAGCACGGCCAGCACCATCCCGAAGCAGTGATACAGCGGCACCGGGATACAGAGCGAATCCTGCTCGGTGAAGCGCATCGCCATCGCGATCGAGCGCGCATTGTTGACGACGTTGCGGTGCGTGAGCGTCGCGCCCTTCGGGCTGCCGGTCGTGCCGCTCGTGAACTGGATGTTGATCGGTTCGGTGGCCGCGAGCGTCGCGCCGATCGCGTCGAGCCGCGCGACATCGAGCGTGTCGCGGCCGCGCGCCATCACGTCCGCGAAGCGGAACATGCCGGCCGGCGCGACCTCGCCCATCGACACAACCGTGCGCAGGCTCGGCACGCGCGCCGCATGCAGGTCGCCCGGCGTCGCGCTCGCGAGTTCCGGCGCGATGGTCTGCAGCATCTCGACGTACGCCGATGTCTTGAAGCGCTCGGCCGCGATCACGGCCTTGCAGCCGACCTTGTTCAGCGCGTATTCGAGTTCCGCGAGCCGGTAGGCCGGGTTGATGTTGACGAGGACCGCGCCGATGCGCGCGGTCGCGAACTGCGTGAGCAGCCATTCGCTGCGGTTCGGCGACCAGATGCCGACGCAATCGCCCTTCACGATCCCGAGCGCGTCGAGGCCCGCCGCGAGCACGTCGACCTCGTGCGCGAACGCACGCCAGGTCCAGCGCACCTGCTGTTCGCGGAACACGACGGCCGGGCGATCGGGAAAGCGGCCCGCCGTGTCGAGCAGGAAGCGGCTGATCGTCGCGTCGGATAGCGGCACGTCGGTCGCGCCGCGCACGTACGACAGTCCGTTTTCGGGCGCGATCAGCGCCCCCTTGCCAAGGTCTGCTGCCATCGATGTCTCCGTCCGTTTTTGTCTGATCGGCCCGGCGCGCGGCTGACGCGCGCGCCTGCTCCGCCGCGATCGCGGCGGACTGCCTCTGCCCGGATGATGCCGCGCTCTGCTGACGACACTCTGACATCAAATCGCGGCGGGCGGATGAAATAGCACGACCGGACGATACGATCCGGCCCGCAAAAAAACAGACGAAAACGACGGACGAAAAAAAAGCAGCCCGAAGGCTGCTTTCTTTCGCGGGATACGCGCGCGCGGCTCAGTGCCGGCTGCGAATCTTCGCCAGACGCTGGATCGCTTCGAGCTGCGCCATCGCGGTCGCGAGCTCGGATTGCGCCTTTGCGAGGTCGAGGTCCGACTTCGCGTTCTGCAGCGTTTCCTCGGCACGCTTGCGCGCTTCCTCGGCTTTCGCCGCGTCGAGGTCCTTGCCGCGGATCGCGGTATCGGCGAGCACCGTCACGGCGCCCGGCTGCACTTCGAGAATGCCGCCTGCGACGAACACGAATTCGTCGTTGCCGCCCTCGACTTCGATGCGCACCGCACCCGGACGAATCCGCGTGATCAGCGGCGTGTGACCCGGCAGAATACCCAGCTCACCCGTTTCGCCCGGCAGCGCGACGAATTTCGCCTCGCCCGAGAAGATCTGCTCTTCCGCGCTGACGACGTCTACTTTGATGGTTGCCATATCGACTCCTGGTTGAGCGTATTACGTGGACGCCCGTCCGTGAAAAGATGCCATCGAGACATCTTTCACGAACGCACGGGCGCCCGCTGCGTTACACCCGACCTTTACTGGATCTTCTTGGCCTTTTCGAAGGCTTCGTCGATCGTGCCGACCATGTAGAACGCCTGTTCCGGCAGGTGGTCGCACTCGCCGTCGACGATCATCTTGAAGCCACGGATCGTTTCCTTCAGCGGCACGTACTTGCCCGGCGAGCCCGTGAACACTTCAGCGACGTGGAACGGCTGCGACAGGAAACGCTGGATCTTACGAGCGCGCGCGACCGACAGCTTGTCTTCCGGCGACAGTTCGTCCATGCCCAGAATCGCGATGATGTCGCGCAGTTCCTTGTAGCGCTGCAGCGTCTGCTGAACGCGACGGGTGATCGAGTAGTGCTCTTCACCGATCACGTTCGGGTCGATCTGGCGCGACGTCGAGTCGAGCGGGTCGACCGCCGGGTAGATACCCAGCGAAGCGATGTCACGCGACAGAACGACGGTTGCGTCCAAGTGGCCGAAGGTGGTTGCCGGCGACGGGTCGGTCAAGTCGTCCGCAGGGACGTACACGGCCTGAACCGACGTAATCGAGCCCTTCTTGGTCGACGTGATGCGCTCTTGCAGCTTGCCCATTTCTTCAGCCAGCGTCGGCTGATAGCCCACTGCCGACGGCATACGGCCGAGCAGTGCCGACACTTCGGTACCGGCCAGCGTGAAACGGTAGATGTTGTCGACGAAGAACAGCACGTCGAGGCCTTCGTCACGGAAGTGCTCGGCCATCGTCAGGCCGGTCAGCGCGACGCGCAGACGGTTGCCCGGCGGCTCGTTCATCTGGCCGTACACCAGCGCGACCTTGTCGAGAACGTTCGAGTCCTTCATTTCGTGGTAGAAGTCGTTCCCTTCACGGGTACGCTCGCCCACGCCCGCGAACACGGAGTAACCGCCGTGTTCCTTCGCGATGTTGTTGATGAGCTCCATCATGTTGACGGTCTTGCCCACGCCGGCACCGCCGAACAGGCCAACCTTGCCGCCCTTCGCGAACGGGCAGATCAGGTCGATGACCTTGATACCCGTTTCGAGCAGTTCGGTCGACGGCGACAGTTCGTCGAACGCCGGAGCCTTCTGGTGGATCGAACGCGTCGTTTCGCTTTCGATCGGGCCGGCTTCGTCGATCGGACGGCCGAGCACGTCCATGATACGACCGAGGGTCGGCTTGCCGACCGGCACCGAAATCGGCTTGCTCGTGTTCTTCACGGTCAGGCCGCGGCGCAGGCCGTCGGATGCACCCAGACAAATGGTACGGACCACGCCGTCGCCCAGCTGCTGCTGGACTTCGAGCGTCAGTTCCGAGCCATCGAGAATGAGCGCGTCGTAGATCTTCGGCATGCTGTCGCGCGGGAATTCCACGTCGATAACGGCGCCGATGCACTGTACGATCTTGCCTTCTACCAAAGCAGCAGTACTCATCGCTTTTCCTTTAAATACCTGATTCTTTACTCGCGCAAAGGCGCAGTTGTCGTCCCGGGCGCGCGCTTAAACAGCGGCTGCGCCGCCGACGATCTCCGACAGTTCTTTCGTAATCGCGGCCTGGCGGCTCTTGTTGTACACGAGCTGCAGTTCGCTGATCACCGTCTTCGCGTTGTCGGACGCGGCCTTCATCGCGACCATCCGCGCCGATTGCTCGGACGCCATGTTCTCCGCGACGGCCTGGTACACCAGCGCCTCGACGTAACGCACGAGCAGTTCGTCGACGACTGCCTGCGCGTCCGGCTCGTAGATGTAGTCCCACGACGTGGCCGGCGTACCGTCATCGGCTTCGAAGTGTTCCGACGACAGCGGCAGCAGCTGCTCGATCACGGCTTCCTGCTTCATCGTGTTGACGAAGCGCGTGTAAGCGATATAAACCGCCGACAGCTTGCCTTCCGAGTACAGATCGAGCTGCGTCTTCACGGCGCCGATCAGCTTGTCCAGATGCGGGGTGTCGCCGAGGTGCACGACCTGCGACATCACCTTCGCGCCGAAGCGGTTCAGGAACCCGAGGCCCTTGCCGCCGATCGCGGTGGCTTCGACCTTCTGGCCCTTCTCTTCCAGCTCCTTGAACTTCTGCACCGTCGCACGCAGCACGTTGGTGTTCAGACCGCCGCAAAGACCCTTGTCCGTCGTGACGAGGATGATGCCGGCCGTCTTCGCGCCGTCGTTTGCCACCATGAACGGGTGGCGGTACTCCGGGTTCGCGCGGCTCATGTGCGCGGCGATGGCACGGACCTTGTCTGCATACGGACGAGCGGCGCGCATGCGTTCCTGCGCGCGACGCATCTTCGATGCGGCCACCATCTCCATCGCCTTCGTGATCTTGCGCGTGTTCTGCACGCTCTTGATCTTGCCGCGAATTTCCTTCATTCCAGCCATAGCTTGCTCCTTGACCGAAGCGGCGCGGGCGCATCAGCACCCGCGCGGCCTCAGTGTGTCACTCGCGGATCAATAGGCACCGGACTTCTTGAAGGATTCGATCGCCGAGCGCAGTGCGCCTTCGTCGTCCTTCGAGAGATCCTTGGTGTCTTCGATGCGCTTGATGAGGTCAGCGTGGCTGGTCTTCAGGTTGTCGCGCAGGCCCTTCTCGAACGACAGCACTTGCTTGACGTCGAGATCGTCGAGGTAGCCGTTGTTCGCGGCGTACAGCGACACGGCCAGTTCCCACACCTGCAGCGGCTGGTACTGCGGCTGCTTCAGCAGTTCCGTCACGCGGCGGCCGCGCTCGAGCTGCTTGCGGGTCGCTTCGTCAAGGTCCGATGCGAACTGCGCGAATGCGGCCAGTTCACGGTACTGCGCGAGGTCGGTACGGATACCGCCCGACAGCTTCTTCACGACCTTCGTCTGAGCAGCGCCACCGACTCGCGACACCGACACGCCGGCGTTGATTGCCGGGCGGATGCCTGCGTTGAACAGGTCGGTTTCCAGGAAGATCTGGCCGTCGGTAATCGAGATCACGTTCGTCGGAACGAACGCGGTCACGTCGCCAGCCTGCGTTTCGATGACCGGCAGTGCCGTCAGCGAGCCGCTCTTGCCCTTCACTTCGCCGTTCGTGAACTTCTCGACGTACTCTTCCGACACGCGAGCAGCACGCTCGAGCAGACGCGAGTGCAGATAGAACACGTCACCCGGATATGCTTCACGGCCCGGCGGGCGGCGCAGCAGCAGCGAGATCTGACGGTATGCCCATGCTTGCTTGGTCAAGTCGTCATAGATGATCAGCGCGTCTTGGCCGCGGTCGCGGAAGTATTCGCCCATCGTGCAGCCGGCGTACGGTGCGAGGTACTGCATCGCTGCCGAATCCGAAGCCGAAGCGGCGACGACGATCGTGTATTCCATCGCGCCCGTTTCTTCGAGCTTGCGAACCACGTTCATGATCGACGAAGCCTTCTGGCCGATCGCGACGTAGATACAGATCAGGTCCTTGCCCTTCTGGTTGATGATCGCGTCGAGCGCCACCGCGGTCTTGCCGCACTGACGGTCGCCGATGATCAGCTCACGCTGGCCACGGCCGATCGGCACCATCGCGTCGATCGACTTGATGCCCGTCTGCACCGGCTGCGACACCGACTTACGCCAGATCACGCCCGGGGCGATCTTTTCGATCGCGTCGGTCAGCTTCGCGTTGACCGGGCCCTTGCCGTCGATCGGGTTGCCGAGTGCGTCGACCACGCGGCCGACGAGTTCCGGACCAACCGGGACTTCCAGAATGCGGCCCGTCGTCTTGACGATGTCGCCTTCCGAGATGTGTTCGTATTCGCCGAGAATCACCGCGCCGACCGAGTCGCGCTCGAGGTTCAGCGCGAGGCCGAACGTGTTGCCCGGAAACTCGAGCATTTCGCCCTGCATCACGTCCGACAGGCCGTGGATGCGCACGATACCGTCGGTCACGGAGATCACGGTGCCTTGGTTGCGAACGTCTGCGCTCGCTTCAAGGCCCTGGATCCGGCTCTTGATCAGCTCGCTGATCTCAGAGGGATTGAGTTGCATTATTCGCTCCTGATAGTCAATTCTGTTGCGTGCCGGCGTGGCGCTCAGGCGGTCAAGGCAGCCTGCATCGATGCGAGGCGCGCGCGAACCGAGGTGTCGAGCACTTCGTCGCCGACCGTCACGCGCACGCCGCCGATCAGCGACGAATCGACTTCGACCGTCGGCTTCAGCTTGCGCTTGAACTTGCGTTCGAGGCCAGAGACGAGGCTTTCGAGATCCGCGCCGTTCAGCGGGAACGCGCTCACGATCTCGGCGTCGGCTGCACCTTCGCGTTCGTTCTTGAGCGCCTCGAACTGCTCGGCGATTTCCGGCAGCAGCGCGATGCGATGATTGTCGACCAGCATCTGCACGAAGTTCTTCGCTTCGGCGCCAGCCGCGACCGGCGACTTCACCGCAGCAAGCAGCAGCTCGGCCACTTGCGTGCGCGTCACCTTCGGGCTCGACGCGACCGACAGCACTTCCGGCAGACGCGCAACCTGGGCCAGCTCTTGCACGAGCGTGGACCAGGCGGCGATGTCACCTCCCTCGGCCACGCGGAACAGCGCTTCTGCGTAAGGGCGGGCGATGGTTGCAAGTTCGGCCATGATCAGAGCTCGGCTTTCAGTTGATTCAGCAGTTGGGCGTGGGCCGTTTGATCGACTTCGCGCTTCAGGATCTGCTCGGCGCCCTTCACGGCCAGCGCGGCGACTTCGCCACGCAGCGCTTCGCGCGCCTTCACGATTTGCTGTTCTGCTTCCGCTTTCGCCTGGGCGACGATGCGGGCGGCTTCAGCCTGGGCGTTGGCCTTGATTTCCTCGGCGACCGCCTGGGCACGCTTTTCAGCGTCGGCGATGCGCTGCTGGCCGTCGTTGCGGGCCTGCGCGAGTTCCTGGTCCACGCGCTTGTGCGCTGCGTCGAGTTCCGCCTTGCCCTTCTCCGCGGCGGCGAGGCCGTCGGCGATCTTCTTCGAACGTTCGTCGAGGGCGTTGATCAACGGCGGCCACACGAACTTCATCGTGAACCACGCGAGGACCAGGAACACGACCATTTGCGCAAACAGAGTTGCGTTGAGATTCACGGTGTTTCCTTATCTGCTATTCCGGAAAAATGAAACGGTAAGGCGCTCATCGAGTTGCATTCGATCAGCGCCCCAAGTCTCCGTTCCGCCCTGCGCCGGCTTACGCCGGGCGCATATTTCCGAGGAACCTTAGCCTGCGAGCTTCGACAGGAGCGGGTTCGCGAACGCGAACAGCATTGCGACACCAACGCCGATCAGGAATGCAGCGTCGATCAGGCCGGCCAGCAGGAACATCTTCGTTTGCAGCGGGTTGATGAGTTCCGGCTGACGTGCGCAGGCTTCGATGTACTTGCCACCCATCAGCGCGATACCGATACAGGCGCCGATTGCACCCAGGCCGATGATGATGCCGATACCGATGGCGGTCAGACCCTGGATGTTGGCGATGTAAGCTTGCATGATCACTCCTTTGTGAAAAGACTTGGAACTGAGATTTAAAAAACTAAAACGGAAACTCTTTTTTGCACGCCGCGCTTAGTGCTTGTCGTGCGCCTGGCCGAGATACACCAGCGTCAGCATCATGAAAATGAATGCCTGCAACAGAACAATCAGGATGTGGAAGATTGCCCAGACGCTACCCGCGATCACATGACCAATGAAGCCGAGGAACGTTGCGTCGCCACCGAAGCTCCACATGCTGCCGAGCAGGGCGATCAACAGGAACAACAGCTCACCCGCGTACATGTTGCCGAACAGCCGCATGCCGAGGGAAACGGTCTTTGCGAGGTATTCGACGATGTTCAGCGCGAGGTTCGGGATCCACAGCAGCGGGTGGGCGCCGAACGGGGCCGACAGCAGCTCATGCACAAAGCCGCCCGCGCCCTTGATCTTGATGCTGTAGTAGATCATCAGGACGAACACGCCGAGCGCGATGCCGAGCGTGCCGTTCAGGTCGGCCGTCGGGACGATGCGATGGTGGGAAATCACGTCCGACAGACCGAGCAGGCCGATGACGCGGCCCGGCAGGTCGACGGGGAGGAAGTCGAGGGAGTTCATCAGCGCGACCCACACGAACACCGTGAGGGCGAGCGGAGCGATGAAGGTGCGGTTGCCGTGGACGATGGCCTTCGATTGATCCTCGACCATTTCGACGAGCATCTCGATCGCACACTGGAAACGGCCCGGCACGCCCGAGGTCGCCTTGCGGGCGGCCAGACGCAGCAGGACGATCGTCACAATGCCGCACACGATCGACCAGAACAGCGTGTCGAGGTTCCAGACGTGGATGTCGAAAATCGACGTCTGATGCGAGGTGGAGAAATTCTGCAAGTGGTGCGCAATGTACTCGGACGGATCCGGACCGCGCGTGCCTTCGCTAGCTGCCATATCGTTAATGCCACCCAAATTGTCGAAAATCGTTTTGCCCCGTTCCGCAATACGCTATTGCGGGAACGGGCCGGTGCGGTTCGTTGTCGAAACCGCACGCTGCTTGTTGCTTACCGCCAGGCCAGCGCGATCCAGTACGTCTTCAGCACGACGAGGTAGGTGACGAGGAGTGCCGGCCAGTGCACGCCGGCATAGCCGTACGCCACTGCGGCGAACATCCCGATCGTCACGCCGAGCTTCAGGGCTTCGCCCATCACCCAGCTCATCACGGTGGCCGAACCACCTGCCTTCAGTCGTGCCACGAACAACGCGCTTGGCACCCAGCCGATCGCCCCGCCCAGAAACGCGGATTGCGCAGCGGCGCCCGGCGACTTTGAAAACAGCCACCACGCCAGCGTTGCAACCAGGGACAAGACCACCTGCGCGATCACCACCTTGTAGGGGGTCACGCGCGACGGCTTGCTCACGTTCGGACCGAACAGCCTCTCGGCTTCCGTGCGCGTGAGCGGAACGATGTTGTTATCTTGCAGCTCGGCATCCCAGTCGTCGCCATCGGACTCGCGCCGCTCGCCGGCCGCTGAAGCGGTGCGTTGCGCTCGGTGATCATCGTGCCTGTCGTTCGGCGCCTGACCCGCCATCGCAATCTTCCGCAAAATCCTTGAACCCGGCCCCAAGCTTTCCGAAAGCTTTCAGGGGTGCCTAGCTAACAAATCCGGGCGATTGTAAGCGATAGTTGCAGGTGATTCAAGGCTTTAGACGCGACAAAAACCAGCGTAAAACGACGCCTCATCATGTGAAAAACGCGCGCGTCGATGACGTACGATGACAGTTGTAAGGTCGGTTTTTCGCACCGGCATTTCTCGCCCAAAAAAATGCGGGTGCAACGAAATGACGTGACAGCGACGTGCGGTGCATGCGCCACCGGCGCGGCGCGATCGCAGCAGGAATTCTGCTGTGACACGAACACGGGAAACCATCCGACGCGGCGATGGGCAATAGAGGAAACACTGTGACCACCGCGTCGAGCGCGATGCGCGAAATGCGCTCGAACCGAGCGCGCCGGTGCCCGCAATCAGTTGTTGCGCCACCACAGTCGTTGGACTGTGGTGGCGCAACACTTATCAACAGGCCCGACCTTGCAACGACAAGGAACGCTGTGCACCCTCCCCGCCAGGCTTGCGGCATGCGTGCGCCGCACTGATCCGCATCGCTCAGCCGTGAACGAGCAACCACGCACCCAGCGCCGCGCTCACGAGCGCGAACGGAATCGACACGAGGTGAAACGGCAGCCACATGCGCGGCTCCTTCGCGAGACGCACCGCGATCAGGTTCGCGAGCGAACCGATCGCGAAACCGAAGCCACCGACCGATACGCCGAACGCGAGCGCCCGCCAGTCGCGCGTGAATTCCGACAGCAGGATCGCCGCCGGCACGTTGCTGATTCCCTGTGACACGACCGCGCCCGCCGCGAACACACGCAGCGGCGAATCGAGATGGGTTCGCGCGATCGCGTCGTGGACGACCGGCAGCGCGGCCGCGCTGCGCAGCACAACGAACATCAGCACGAAGATCAGCAGCAGCAGCCAGTCGATCTTCAGGACTGCGTCACGTCTCGCCACCAGCAGCGCGATCACGACGCCGATCAGGCCCGGCACGGGATTGTGCGCATCGGCGAGCAGCACGAACGCACCGAACAGCACCGCCGCAAGCAACGCATGCATGCGCTGCACGGGAACGGCCTGGACGTCTCCCGACAGATCGAGCGGCTTCGCGCGAAACGCGCACGCCGTCAGCACGAGCAGCAGCGCCATCAACGCCAGTGCGAGCGGCCCGAGCGTGACGACGAAGCGGCCGAACGACACGCCGCTCAATTGCCACAGGAAAAGGTTCTGGGGATTGCCGAGCGGGGTCGCGACGGACCCCGCGTTGACGGCCAGCGCGACCACGATCACGAGCCGCCGGAACGGCAGCGGCGTCAACGTGCGCAGCGATACCATCAGCGGCACGACGACGAACAACGCGACATCGTTGGTGAGCCACATCGCGAGCGCCGCCGCGAACACGACGAGCAGCATCGCGAGCCCGCGCTCGGAATGCACGTGATGCACGATGCGATGCGCGAGCCACATCAGGCACCCGGACAGCTCGAGCGCCTTGGTCAGCATCAGCAGACCCGCGAGCGTCGCGACGGTCTGCCAGTCGACGAGACCGACCAGTGCGCCAACTGGTTGCGGACGCAACCATTGCAGAACAATCAGCGCAAGCGCCAGCACCGTCAGTACGGGTTCCTGCAAAAGCCAGCCAAGCCACCGGCGCGGCGCCGGCGCGCCCGTGTTTTCCATCGATCGTGCCTCGTTATTCTTCGGTCGCGACGTTGCCGCGCAGACGCGCAAGAATGCCCTCGAGCGCGTCGAGGTTGCCGAAGTCGATCATCACCTGCCCTCGCCCGCGGCGGCCGAGCTTGATCTTCACCGTCGACGCGAGCAGGTCGGACAACTCCTCCTCGAGACGACGCGTGTCGCGGCCGCCATCGTCCTTCGCGCGCGCCTTCACCGCCGGCGCTTCCTTCGTCGTATGCGCGACCAGCTTCTCGGTCTCGCGCACCGACATGCGTTTGTTGACCACCTGGTGCGCGAGCGTGATCTGCGTCGCGGCATCGACTGCAAGCAGCGCACGCGCGTGGCCCATGTCGAGGTCACCGGCCAGCAACATCGTCTGCACCGGCGCCGCGAGGTTCAGCAGGCGCAGCAGGTTCGATACCGCGCTGCGCGAGCGGCCGACCGATTCGGCCGCCTGTTCGTGCGTGAAACCGAACTCATCGAGCAGGCGCTGGATACCGTGCGCCTCTTCCAGCGGATTCAGATCCTCGCGCTGGATGTTCTCGATCAGCGCCATCGCGGCGGCAGCCTGATCGGACACGTCCTTCACGAGCACCGGCACTTCGTCGAGGCCAGCCAGGCGTGCCGCGCGGAAACGCCGCTCGCCCGCGATGATTTCGTATTTGTCAGATGAAATAGGTCGTACCAGGATCGGCTGCATCACGCCTTGCGCGCGAATGCTGGCCGCCAGCTCCTGCAGGCTGCCTTCGTCCATCCGCGTCCGCGGCTGGTACTTGCCGGCCTGCAGCTTGCCGAGCGCGAGCGTGTTCGGTGCCCCTTCGATCTTCACCGCTTCGGTGATGTCCGCACTGCCGCCGAGCAGCGCTTCGAGGCCACGTCCCAAGCCCTTCTTCTTTGGTACCGCGTTCATGTCTTTCTTCCTCGCTTCGCTCATGTCCGGATCACGACACCTCGAACGCGCGCACGCGATCGATCATCTCGGCACCGAACTGGAGATACGCCTGCGCACCGCGAGAGTTACGGTCGAATACGACGCCCGGCAACCCGTAACTCGGCGCTTCCGCCAAGCGCACGTTGCGCGGAATCACCGCGTCGAACACCTTGTCGCCGAAGTGCGCTTTCAGTTGATCGGAAACTTGCTGCTGCAGCGTAATGCGCGGATCGAACATCACGCGCAGCAAGCCGATGATCTTCAGGTCGCGGTTCATGTTCGCGTGAACCTGCTTGATCGTATTGACGAGGTCCGACAGCCCCTCCAGCGCGAAGTATTCGCACTGCATCGGGATCACGACGCCATGCGCCGCGCACAATCCGTTCAGCGTCAGCAGCGACAGCGTCGGCGGGCAATCGATCAACACGAAGTCGTAGTCGTCGGCCACGTGTTCGAGCGCGGCCTTCAACCGTCGCTCGCGGTTATCGATGCTGATCAGTTCGATCTCGGCACCGGACAGTTCACGGTTGGCCGGCAGCACGTCGTACGTGACACCTTCCGGACGCACGCGCGCGTCCGTCACCGATACGCCGTCGACCAGCACTTCGTACACGGTCGACTCGCAGGCGGCCTTGTCGATCCCGCTGCCCATCGTCGCGTTGCCCTGCGGGTCGAGATCGATCAGCAGGACTCGTTGCTCCTGCGCTGCAAGGCTTGCGGCGAGATTGACCGATGTCGTCGTCTTGCCGACGCCCCCCTTCTGGTTCGCAACGCAGAAGATCTTTGCCATCGTTGGTGTGTTCCCTTTACCTTCAAACAAACGGCGCGCTACCGCGCACCTTCAATTCGCCTCGTCGACGGTGACCTCGATCAGATGCCGTTCGGCATCGAGCATCGGTACCGCCAGCCGTATCGCCTGCTTTACGCGACTGCCTTCCGGCAACCGTGCAATTTCGTCGTCCGGGTGGACACCCTTCATTGCCCAGATCGATCCGCCGGGCGCGACGAGATGTCGAGCAAGTTTAACGAAGTCGGATAGATCCGCGAAGGCGCGGGATACGATCATGTCGAATTTTTCCGGCACTTCGACGCCAGGCTGCAGCGATTCGACACGCCCGGTGACGACAGACAAGTTCGCGAGCTTCAGCTCGGCGCGCATCTGCGTCTGGAATGCAGACTTCTTCTGCACGATATCGTTCAGCGTGACCTGCCAGTCCGGCTGGACGATCGCCAGCACGATACCGGGCAATCCGCCGCCCGAACCCACGTCGAGCACGCGCGCCGATGCACGGTCGCGCAGATGCGGAACGATGGAGAGCGAATCGAGAATGTGCTGGATCAGCATCTGCTTCGGGTCGCGGATCGCGGTCAGGTTGTAGACCGCGTTCCACTTGCCGAGCAGCGCGACATAGTCGAGCAGCTGGTTGCGTTGTGCATCCGTCAACGTGATGTCGAGCGCGGCCGTGCCGTCGACGAGCATCTGTTCAAGTACGTCCCGATTAACCGCCGGCGCGCGACGCGCCGTCATTGTTGCGTCGGGACGGTGCCGTCCCCCTGTTCCGTCACTTCCGCGGCGGCGCCGTTACGACGGCCGAGGCCGCGGCGCTTCAGGTGCACCATCAGCAGGGAGATCGCAGCCGGCGTGACGCCCGAAATCCGCGATGCCTGGCCGATCGTTTCCGGGCGGAACTCGTTCAGCTTCTGGCTCACTTCGAACGACAGGCCGCGCACCTCGCGGTAGTCGATACCGTCCGGCAGGCGTGTGTTCTCGTTCGCATCGTTGCGCTCGATCTCGCTGGCCTGCCGCTCGATATAGCCCTGATATTTGATGCCAATCTCGACCTGTTCCTTGATCTGCTCGAGCAGCACCGGATCGTCGGCCAGCGGCTCTGCAGGCGCGCATTCACCACCCTTCAGGCCGCACACACCGTCGTAGCTGATACCGGGGCGGCGCAGCAGTTCGGCGAGGCTGTACTCGTGATCGATCGCCTTGCCGAGCAACGCAGTCGCCTCTTCAGGCGGCAGCGTCTTCGGCGTGACCCACGTCGACTTCAGTCGTTCGGTTTCACGTGAAACAGCGTCGCGCTTCCGACTGAACGCATCCCAGCGCACGTCGTCGACGAGGCCCAGCTCGCGGCCGATCTCGGTCAGGCGCATGTCCGCATTGTCTTCACGCAGGCTCAGACGATATTCGGCACGACTCGTGAACATCCGGTACGGCTCCGCCACGCCACGCGTGACGAGGTCGTCGACCAGCACGCCAAGATAGGCCTGATCGCGACGCGGGCACCATGCGTCCTTCTCCTGCACGTAGCGGCCTGCATTCAGGCCGGCCAGCAGCCCTTGTGCGGCCGCTTCTTCGTAGCCGGTCGTGCCGTTGATCTGGCCCGCAAAGAACAGCCCATTGATCGCCTTCGTCTCGAGCGACGCCTTCAGCGCGCGCGGGTCGAAGTAGTCGTATTCGATCGCGTAGCCGGGGCGCAGGATGTGCGCGTTCTCAAGGCCGCGCATCGAGTGCACGAGCTCAAGCTGCACGTCGAACGGCAGGCTCGTCGAAATCCCGTTCGGATAGAACTCGTTGGTCGTCAGCCCTTCCGGCTCAAGGAAGATCTGGTGCGATTCCTTCGATGCGAATCGGTGGATCTTGTCCTCGATCGACGGGCAGTAACGCGGGCCGACACCTTCGATCACGCCTGTATACATAGGCGAACGGTCGAGGCCGCCGCGAATGATGTCGTGGGTGCGCTCGTTCGTGTGCGTCACCCAGCACGGCAGCTGCTGTGGATGCTGCTCCGCACGGCCCAGAAACGAGAATACGGGGATCGGATCGAGGTCGCCCGGCTGCTCGTCCAGCTTCGAAAAGTCGATCGAGCGGCCATCGATACGCGGCGGCGTACCGGTCTTCAGGCGGCCCTGCGGCAGCTTCAGCTCCTTCAGGCGAGCCGACAGCGACACGGCCGCCGGATCGCCTGCGCGACCGCCCGTATAGTTGTTCAGGCCGACGTGAATCTTGCCGTCGAGGAACGTACCGGCCGTCAGCACGACCGCACGTGCGCGGAAGCGGATGCCGATCTGCGTCACGGCGCCGACCACGCGGTCGCCTTCGACCATCAGGTCGTCGACAGCCTGCTGGAACAGCCACAGGTTCGGCTGGTTCTCGAGCCGATGGCGGATTGCAGCCTTGTACAGGATGCGGTCGGCCTGCGCACGCGTCGCGCGCACGGCCGGGCCCTTAGACGAATTGAGGATCCGGAACTGAATACCGCTCTCGTCCGTCGCGGCGGCCATCGCGCCGCCGAGCGCATCGACTTCCTTGACCAGATGGCCCTTGCCAATGCCGCCGATCGACGGATTGCAGCTCATCTGGCCGAGCGTTTCGATGTTATGGGTCAGCAGCAGCGTCTTCGCACCCATACGGGCCGATGCCAACGCGGCTTCCGTGCCGGCGTGCCCGCCACCGACGACGATGACATCAAATTCTGTGGGAAAAAGCATGGTGGATTCCGTGCGCAGGACTGCGCACGAACCTATCTGAGAAATGTATGGGGCGAATTATAGCGGGTTCGCTTTTCACCCGAAGACCGTCCGAATGGTAGGGCCGGTTCATTTGGTCGTTTTTTTCGCCCGACCGTGCAAGCTGTGCCGTGCGGCCTGCTTCGGCGGCGCTGCCGCGCCCTCAGCGCACATCGTCAGGCTGTGCAAAATCGCGAACCCGGCAGTGGTTTGCGAAACCCGCCGTCGCTGCGCCATCACAGCATGTCGGATCGACCTTCCTACGCTTATCCCCTGTGCCATTTGGCCCCGTGTCGATAGAACACCGTCGCGCGTACAGCGCTCAACTACCCTGTGCAGCCCGACGATGGGGCCCCGCTCGTCACAGGGCTTCCGCTCGTTGCTCCGGCACTTATCCCCACGCCGGATTCACCGACGCATCGCCCTCTTCCAGAAAACAAAAGCGGCGTGTTTCACGTGAAACACGCCGCCCGTTTCCCGCCAACCGCCTCACCGATCAAGCCGTTTTTTTCACCAACCCCAAGTATGTTTCGATCACGCGCGGATTCTGCGCCAGCTCGGCCGCCGGCCCTTCCAGCGCAAACTCCCCAGTCTCCAGTACATAGCCGTAGTCCGAGATTTGCAGCGCTGCCCGAGCGTTCTGCTCGATCAGCAGCGTCGCGACACCTGTGCCACGTAACGCGCTGATGATATGAAAAATCTCCTTCACGATCAGCGGTGCCAGTCCGAGACTCGGCTCGTCGAGCATCAGCAAGTCGGGCTTGCCCATCAGCGCGCGGCCGACCGCGAGCATCTGCCGCTCACCACCCGACAGCGTGCCGGCCGCCTGCTTGCGCCGCTCCTTGAGCCGCGGAAACAGCGCAAACACATGATCGAGCTGATCGAGAAAGTTCGACTCGCCTGCGAGCTTGCGGCGATACGCGCCCAGCACAAGGTTATCCCCGACCGTCATCGTGCTGAACAGCTCGCGCTTTTCCGGGACCAGGCACATTCCCCGCGCGACACGCTGTTCGACCGGCAGTGCGCCCACGTCCTTGCCACGGTACACCACGGCCCCTGACGCATGCCCGGTCACCGGCAACGCGCCCATGATTGCGTTCAGCAGCGTCGACTTGCCGGCCCCGTTCGGGCCAATCACGCTGACGATCTGCCCAGCGCCGACCTTGATCGCCGCGCCGTGCAGCGCCTCGACCTTCCCGTAACGCACCGCCAGGCCGCGCACGTCGAGAATCGGCATCGTCGTATCCGTCATCACTCCACCCCGCCCAGATATGCTTCGAGCACCACCGGATCCTGCTGCACGTCCTGTGGCAGCCCTTCCGCGATCCGCGTGCCGAATTCCATCACCACCAGCCGGTCGGTGAGGTTCATCACGAAATCCATGTCATGTTCCACGAGCAACACGCTCATCCCCTCCGCCTTCAGGCGCCGCAGCAAGTGGGCGAGTTGCTGCTTCTCCTGGTAGCGCAGCCCGGCGGCCGGCTCGTCGAGCAGCAGCAGCGTCGGATCGCAGCACAGCGCGCGCGCGATTTCGAGAATCCGCTGCTGGCCGAGCGCGAGGCTGCCCGCTTCGTCGTACATGTGCCTCTCCAGCCCGACGCGGCGGATCTGGCGTGCCGCCTCGGCCAGCAGCTGCGCTTCCTCGTGCGCATTGAGCCGCGCGATGCTGCGCCACACGCCCGTATGGCCGCGCAGGTGCGCGCCGATCGCGACGTTCTCGAGCACCGTCATCGTCGGCAGCAGCTTCACGTGCTGGAACGTACGACCGATCCCCCGCCGGACGATCTGGCGCGACGTGAGTCCGTTAATCCGCTCGCCGCGGAACGTGATCGTGCCGGCGGTCGGCTGCAGCACGCCGGTCACGAGGTTGAACGTGGTCGACTTGCCGGCGCCATTCGGGCCGATCAGGCCGATGATCTGCCCCGCTTTCACGTCGAAGCTGACGTCGTTGACGGCCACCAGGCCGCCGAACTGCTTGCGCGCGTTATCGACGACGAGCAGCGGCTCGCCCGCCGCCGGCTTCGCGCGCTGCGGCAACGGATCGGCATGGTCGGGCGCATGTGCGCGCGGCCCGCGCGGAAACAGCTTCGCGACGAACGGCCACACGCCCTGGCGTGCGTACTGCAGCAGCAGCACCATCAGCACGCCGAACACGATGATCTCGAAGTTGCCTTCCGAGCCGAGCAGCTTCGGCAACAGCGTCTGCAGATAGTCCTGCAGCACCGTGAGGATCGCCGCCCCGAGCACCGCGCCCCACACGTGCGACACGCCGCCGACCACGGCCATGAACAGGAATTCGATCCCGTGGTTCAGGCCGAACGGGGTCGGGTTCACCGCGCGCTGCAGATGTGCGTACAGGAAGCCCGAAACCGCCGCGAGCACGGCGGCGTAGACGAAGATCACGACGCGCATCCACGCGGTGTTCACGCCCATCGCCTCGGCCATCACGCCGCCGCCGCGCAATGCGCGGATGGCACGGCCTGGCCTGCTGTTGAGCAGGTTCTGCACCGACACGATCGCGGCCAGCACGACGGCCCAGATCAGGAAGTACAGGCTTCGGCCGCTTCCCAGCTCGATGCCGAACAGGTTCAGTGCCGGAATCCCGTTGATCCCGTCGTACTTGCCGAGCAGTTCGAGGTTGCCGAACAGGTAGAACAGCGCGAGGCCCCACGCGATCGTGCCGAGCGGCAGGAAGTGCCCGGACAGGCGCATCGTGACCGCACCGAGCACGAGCGCGACGAGCGCCGTCAGCACGACGCCGACGATCAGCGCGAGCCACGGCGACACGCCGTAGCGCGTCGTCAGGAATGCGGTCGCATACGCGCCGATGCCGACGAATGCGGCCTGCCCGAAGCTCGTCATCCCGCCGACGCCCGTCAGCAGCACGAGTCCGATCGCGACGATCGCGTAGAGGCCGATGTAGTTCAGCAGCGTGATCCAGTATTCGGGCACCTGCAGCGCGCCGGGCAGCACCGGCAGCGCGAACAGCGCCACGAGGAACACCCAGAAGGTCTTGTTGCGTACCATTGTCTTCATCGCGTCACTCCTCTTCCTCTTCCGTGTGCGGCGTCGCGAAACTGCGCCACAGCAGCACCGGGATGATCAGCGTGAACACGATCACTTCCTTGTACGCGCTCGCCCAGAACGACGAATACGATTCGAGCACGCCGACCAGCAGCGAGCCGGCGGCCGCGAGCGGATAGCTGACCAGCCCGCCGATGATCGCGCCGACGAAACCTTTCAGGCCGATCAGGAAGCCGGAGTCGTAATAGATCGTCGTCAGCGGACCGACGAGGATGCCGGACAGCACACCGAGCCCGGCCGCCAGCGTGAACGCGAGCCGCCCCGCTTCGGTCGTGCCGATGCCGACGAGCCGCGCGCCGAGACGGTTCACCGACGTCGCACGCAGCGCCTTGCCGGCGATCGTGCGGCCGAAGTACACGTAGAGCGCACCGATCAGCACCAGCGCGGTCACGACCACGAGGATGCTCTGCACCGACACCGTCATGCTGCCGACCGACAGCGACGCATCCGCGAAGCCGTTGGTGCGCGAACCTTCCGCCCCGAACATCACGAGCCCGAGGCCGACCATCGCGAAATGGACGGCGACGGATACGATCAGCAGCAGCAGCGTCGTGCCTTCGGCGATCGGCTGATAAACGAGCCGGTAGACGAACGGCCCCATCGGCACGACGATCGCGAGCGTCAGCGCGATCTGCGCAAGCATCGGCATCGGCTGCGCGGCGAAGCTGCGCGTGATCGCGAACACCGCGAGCGGCAGCAGCACGTAGCGGCTAGCGAGCGTCGCGAGCGTGCGGCCGAGCTGATGGCGGCGTTCGCGATGGCGGATCAGGCCGCCGACTTCCAGCAGGAAGCACGCGATGCCCATCACGAACAGCAGCCAGCAGGTGGCGGGAAATTTCTGCGCCTGCAGCGCTGCAAGCGTGAGCGCACCGTAGGCGACGAATTCACCTTGGGGAATGAAGATCACCCGCGTGACGGAAAACACCAGCACGAGCGCCAGCGACAGCAATGCATAAATGGCGCCGGTCGTGATGCCGTCTTGCGCGAGGATCGCCGCAATCGAGAGATCCATACGTTTCGTGTATCGAGAATGCTGCGGAGAAACGAAAGACGGGAATGGCCGCGGCGCACGAACGGCAAGATCGGCGCGTCGGGCGCCACGCGGCTGGCCCCGGTGATTCCATGCGGCACGGGAGCGGCCCGTCAGGCCCGCTCCGCTGCCGACGGCGCGCACGGCGCCGTTCGCGCCGCGCCCGCCGGTTTCACGTGGTGCTTATTCGGCCTGCAGCTTCCACTTGCCGTCGACGATCTGCACCATCACGCGCGCACGCGTGTCGAAGCCGTTGTGATCGGTCGGCGTCGTGTTGATCACGCCGTGCGACACGGGCAGGTCCTTCACGCTCTCGAGCGACGCGCGCAGCGCCTCGCGGAACGCCTCGGTGCCCGGCTGGCCCTTCTTCAGCGCGTCGGGAATCGCACGCTGCAGCAACAGCCCCGCATCCCATGCGTGGCCGCCGAAGGTCGACAGCGAACCGGCGCCGTATGCCTTCTCGTACGCGGCCTTGTAGCCGAGCGCCGGCTTCTTCACCGGGTTCGAATCGGGCAGCTGGTCGGTCACGAGCACCGGGCCGGCCGGCAGGATCTCGCCTTCGCAATCCTTGCCGCACACGCGCAGGAAGTCGTTGTTCGCGACGCCGTGCGTCTGATACACCTTGCCCTTGTAGCCACGCTCCTTTAGCGTCTTGGCGGGCAGCGCGGCCGGCGTGCCGGACCCGGCGATCAGCATCGCGTCGGGATTCGAGCCCATCAGCTTCAGCACCTGCCCCATCACCGACGCGTCGGTGCGGTTGTAACGTTCGTTCGACACGAGCTTCAGCCCGTTCTTCTCGGCCGCTGCGCTGAACGTCTTGTACCAGCTGTCGCCGTACGCATCGGCGAAGCCGATGAAGCCGACCGTCTTCACGCCGTGCTTCGCCATGTAGCCGGCGATCGCATCGGCCATCAGCTGGTCGTTCTGCGGCACCTTGAACATCCATGCGCGCTTCGCGTCCATCGGCGAGATGATCTGCGCGCTCGCCGCGAGCGAGATCGTCGGCGTCTTCCCCTGCGATACCGGGTCGAGCATCGCGAGCGAGTTCGGCGTGACGGACGAACCGATGATCGCGTCGACGTGATCCTCGTCGATCAGCTTGCGCACGTTCTGCACCGCGCGGCTCGTGTCGGACGCATCGTCGAGCACGATGTACTGGACGCTCTTGCCCGCGATTTCCTTCGGTAGCAGCGCGATCGTGTTCTTTTCCGGAATCCCGAGCGATGCGGCCGGCCCGGTGGCCGACAGCGTCACACCGATCTTCACCTGCGCCGACGCCGTGGCCGCCGCGCACACAAGGCCCGCGGCAAGCAAAACCTCCATCCATCGATTCATCTTCATTTATGTTGTCTCCAAACGCTGCTCGAAAAATCCGCGGGTCGCTCGGGCGGCTCCCGGTCCTCAAAAAAGTTAATAATTTAACTATCTCGCCGTACCGCGCCTACGCTCGTTTTCCCGTGAAACGCCGGCACCGCCATCAAGCCCCGGCGAGACCGCGCGCGCACGCGCCGCGGCGCGTGCCGACACGGTCGTGCGACCGCCACGATGCGCGGCGGCAATGTCGTCAGGATGAACAAAACGGAGAAATGCGACGTTGCGCGAGACGCGATCGATGCGGACGCAACGATCGTCGGAAGGTCGGCCGGCCTGGCCGGGTTCGGCTCCACGAGCTCGCGGCGCAGAATCGAAAAATCGGCCGTTCATGCGAACGCGAACGACACGTCGGATGCGAACGCAACGACCGCGGAGACCGTCGTGCCGGCAAATCGCACCGGAACGCGCATGCCGGCCGCAGGACGGCTCGTGAACGCCGGGGCATACCCGTGCACCGCCGACCCCGAACGAGCGGCGCCAGCCGCCCCTCGCACCCCGATCCATCGTCCCGCGCTTCTCATCCAACCGCACTCCCTCTTCTGCATTTTGCTTGTAGGAGAACTGCCGACCGTTTTCCCGACCGCTCGGTCGGCGAAAGCTGAGTGTAACGGACGCTTTTTGCGCACGCCAACCGGGTAAGCCCGGACGGCAATGCACGCGGCTGCGCGCCGGCGGCGATCGACCGGCAGGAATGGATGAAAACGGGGAGACGGGATGACGCGCGAGCGAGGTGGGGCAGAATGCGGCGCCACTGCCCTGCACCAGCAATGGAAATTCGCGCACCAAATGAAAAAGCGCTGTTGGATTCCGTCCAACAGCGCTTTGGGGTCCGGGCACTTTGTGCCTCGATTGTCTCCTCGTTCTCCACCTGCAAATTCGTTTCGCGGTGCATCAGAACTGAAACGAAGATTAAAGGACCTTTCACCCTGCGACAACTTAGCATTTACCCCTATGGTGCATCGCCGCACGAAAATGGGGCACCAGTCTCGCCGCGCGGCACCGGCACGAGGCCGCCGAAACGCCCTTCCCGGCCGGGCCGGATGGTGCTTCGCATCAACGCGCCGCGCCGGCCGCCGCGCTGCAATCAGGACGGCCTGAGCGTCTTGACCCGCGCGACCATCTCGCCGACGATCCCGCGCCTGAACGCAAGCACGCATGCGATGAAGATCAGCCCCGTGACGATCGTCGTCGATTCGCCGAGCGAGTGGAACCAGCCGATGCCGGTCGCCGACGCGAGCCATTCGCCGATGTCGCCGAGCCGGTCCTCCAGCGCGACGATCAGCGCCGCGCCGAGCAACGGCCCGAACAGCGTGCCCATCCCGCCGACGAGCGTCATCAGCACGACGAGGCCCGACATCGTCCAGTACGCGTCGGACAGCGTCTCGAAACCGAGCACCAGCACCTTCAGCGAACCGGCCAGCCCCGCGAGCCCGGCCGACAGGATGAACGCGAGCAGCTTGAAGCGGTCGGTGTCGTAGCCGAGCGAGATCGCGCGCGCCTCGTTCTCCTTGATCGCAACGAGCACCTGGCCGAACGGCGAGTGCACGATCCGCACGATGAACGCGCACGCCGCGACGATCACCGCGAGCACGACGTAGTAGAGGGCGACGTCGTTCGACAGGTCGACGAGCCCGAACAGGTGCCCGCGCGGCACGCCCTGCAGGCCGTCCTCGCCGTGCGTGAACGGCGCCTGCAGGTAGATGAAGTAGACCATCTGCGCGAACGCGAGCGTGATCATCGCGAAGTAGATGCCCTGCCGGCGGATCGCGAACAGGCCGACCACGAGCCCCAGCAGCGTCGCGGCGAACGTGCCCACGAGCACGCCGAGCTCGGGCGTGAAGCCGAGCGTCTGGATCGCATAACCGGTCGCATAGCCGGCGGTCGCGAGGAACATCGCGTGGCCGAACGACAGCAGCCCCGTATAGCCGATCAGCAGATTGAACGCGGCCGCGAACAACGCGAACGTGAGCACCTTCATCACGAACACCGGGTACGCACCGATGAACGGTGCGGCGAGCAGTGCCGCGAGCAGCACGCCGTAGAGCACTTTTCTCTGCATCATTTTTCCTTGCCGAACAGGCCCGCCGGACGAATCAGCAGCACGATCGCCATGATCACGAACACGACCGTGGCCGATGCTTCCGGATAGAACACGCGCGTGAAGCCCTCGATCACGCCGAGCAGCAGCCCCGTGATGATCGAGCCGAGGATCGAGCCCATCCCGCCGATCACGACTACCGCGAACACGGTGATGATCATCGGCTGGCCCATCAGCGGCGACACCTGGATCACCGGCGCCGCGAGCACGCCCGCGAACGCCGCGAGCGCGACGCCGAAGCCGTAGGTGAGCGTGATCATCATCGGCACGTTCACCCCGAACGCCTCGACGAGCTTCGGGTTCTCGGTGCCGGCGCGCAGATAGGCGCCCAGGCGCGTCTTCTCGATCACGAACCAGGTCGCGAGACACACCGCGAGCGACGCGACGACCACCCACGCGCGGTAGTTCGGCAAGAACATGAAGCCGAGATTGGTCGCGCCGGACAGCTGCGACGGCACGTCGTACGGCTGGCCGGACGACCCGTAGAGCGAGCGGAACACGCCTTCGACGACGAGCGTGAGGCCGAACGTGAGCAGCAGCCCGTACAGGTGATCGAGCTTGTACAGCCAGCGCAGCATCGAGCGCTCGATCAGGATCCCGAACGCACCGACGATCAGCGGCGCGAGCACGAGCATCGCCCAGTACGGCAACGCGAAGTACGACAGCCCCATCCACGCGAGCATCGCGCCCAGCATGAACAGCGCGCCGTGCGCGAAGTTGATCACGTTGAGCAGCCCGAAGATCACCGCGAGGCCGAGGCTCAGGATCGCGTAGAACGAGCCGTTGACGAGCCCGAGCAGCAACTGGCTCAGCATCGCCGGCAACGGAATGCCAAAGATTTCCATCGACTTAGCCGTCAGTATGAGTTTCGTTGCGTGCGCAACGTTCAAGCCGTCGCGCGCACGGGCGGCGCAGCGGGCACATCGCTGCGCCCGCCGCCGCGCGGCGCTACGTCGCGCTTACTTCCACAGCGCGCAGCGCGATTCCTGCTTGGTGCCGAATGCCTGATCGCCCGGAATCGTCGCGAGCACCTTGTAGTAATCCCACGGCTCCTTCGATTCCGACGGCTTCTTCACTTCCATCAGGTACATGTCGTGAATCATGCTGCCGTCCTGGCGAATGAAGCCCTTCGCGTAGAAGTCGTTGATCTTCATCTTCTTCAGCTCGGCCATCACCTTGTCGGAGTCGGTCGTGCCGGCCGCCTGCACGGCCTTCAGGTAGGTCGTCACCGACGAATAGTCGGCCGCCTGCAGGCTCGACGGCATCTTCTTCATCTTGCCGAAGTAGCGCTGCGCCCACTGGCGCGACGCCGCGTCGCGGTTCCAGTACCAGCTGTCGGTCAGCACCAGGCCCTGCGTCGTCTCGAGGCCAAGGCTGTGCACGTCGTTGATGAACATCAGCAGCCCGGCGAGCTTCATCGTCTTCGTGATGCCGAATTCCTTCGCGGCCTTGATCGAGTTGATCGTGTCGCCGCCCGCGTTCGCGAGGCCGAGGATCTGCGCCTTCGACGACTGCGCCTGCAGCAGGAACGACGAGAAATCCGACGCGGACAGCGGATGCCGCACCGCGCCAAGCACCTGGCCGCCGTTCGCCTTCACGACGTCCGACGTGTTCTTCTCGAGCGCCTTGCCGAACGCGTAGTCGGCGGTCAGGAAGAACCAGCTCTTGCCGCCCTGCTTCACCACCGCCGAGCCGGTGCCCTTCGCGAGCGCCATCGTGTCGTACGCATAGTGCACCGTGTACGGTGTGCACTCCTCGTTCGTCAGCGTGTCCGCGCCCGCACCGATGTTGATGTAGACCTTCTTCTTCTCCGCGGCGAGCTTGGCCATCGCCAGCGCCGTCCCCGAATTCGTGCCGCCGACGAGCAGGTCGAGCCCGCCGCGGTCCATCCACTCGCGCGCCTTCGACGCGGCGATGTCCGCCTTGTTCTGGTGATCGGCATAGACGACCTCGATCGGCTTGCCGAGCACCTTGCCGCCGAAATCGGCGACGGCCATGCGGATCGCCTCGAGGCCGCCCTGCCCGTCGATGTCCGCGTAAAGCCCCGACATGTCGGTGACGAAACCGATCTTCACGCTATCCGCGGCGTGTGCGGCGCCGGCTGTGAACGCTGCGGTCGCGACCGCGAGACACGCGTGTGCGAGGGTCTTCATTTTCATTGACGTCTCCTGTTCTTCTGATGCGTTGTGGTTGTTCGAGGGCCGCCACGGCTAGCGGCAAGGGAAACGGGGCGGCGTCACACCCCGAGCAGGTCGTGAAGGATCGGCATCTTGCCTTCCAGTTCGGATGAGCGGAAATGCTCGACGATGCGGCCATGTTCCATCACGTAGAAGCGATCGGCGAGCGGCGCGGCGAAGCGGAAATTCTGTTCGACCATCACGACCGTATAGCCGCGCGCCTTCAGCGCGACGATCATTCGCGCGAGCGCCTGCACGATCACCGGCGCGAGGCCTTCGGAAATCTCGTCGAGCAGCAGCAGGTTCGCGCCGGTGCGCAGGATCCGCGCCACCGCGAGCATCTGCTGCTCGCCGCCGGACAGCCGCGTGCCCTGGCTCTGCCGGCGCGACGCGAGGTTCGGGAACATCGCGTAGATCTCGTCGAGCGACATCGCGTGCTCGCGCGGCCCGATCGGCGGCGGCAGCATCAGGTTCTCCTCGCACGACAGGCTCGAGAAGATTCCGCGCTCCTCCGGGCAATAGCCGACGCCGAAATGCGCGATGCGATGCGTCGCGAGGCCGATCGTCTCGTTGCCCGCGACCTTGATCGAGCCGCTGCGCCGGCCGGTGAGGCCCATGATCGCGCGCAGCGTCGTGGTGCGGCCCGCGCCGTTGCGGCCGAGCAGCGTGACGACCTCGCCGCGATGAACGCTCAGGTCGACACCGTGCAATATGTGGGATTCCCCATACCAGGCCTCGAGACCCGTGATCTCCAGCGCGGGCGTGCCGCTTTCGACGCCGCTCAATTCGCGTTCCTCCCGTTCGCTGTGCTTCATGCGTGCGCCCCCGCGAGCGCCGCATCGGCGCTGCCCATGTAGGCCTCGATCACCAGCGGGTTCTTCGACACTTCCGCATACGACCCTTCGGCCAGCACCTCGCCGCGCTGCAGGACGGTGATCGTGTCGGAGATGCCCGCGATCACGTTCATGTTGTGCTCGACCATCAGGATCGTGCGGCCGCTCGCGACCTTCTTGATCAGCGCGGTCACGCGATCGACGTCCTCGTGACCCATCCCTTGCGTGGGCTCGTCGAGCAGCATCAGTTCGGGTTCCATCGCGAGCGTCGTCGCGATCTCGAGCGCGCGCTTGCGGCCGTATGCGAGCTCGACCGTCGGCACGTGCGCGAAATCGGTGAGGCCGACCTGCGTGAGCAGGTCCATCGCGCGATCGTCGAGGCGCCGCAACGTGCGCTCGCTGCGCCAGAAGTGGAATTCGGTGCCGAGCGCGCGCTGCAGGCCGATGCGCACGTTCTGCAATGCGGTCAGGTGCGGGAATACCGCCGAGATCTGGAAGGAACGGATGATGCCGCGACGTGCGACCTGCGCGGGCCGCTCGTCGGTGATGTCGATCCCGTTGAAGACGATCTGGCCGGCCGTCGGCGTCAGGAATTTGGTGAGCAGGTTGAAGCAGGTGGTCTTGCCCGCGCCGTTCGGTCCGATCAACGCATGGATCGCACCGCGGCGCACACGCAGGTTGACACCGTTCACGGCGGTGAAGCCCCTGAATTCCTTCGTCAGTCCGCGTGTTTCGAGAATCGTGTCGCCGAGAATCATGTTCCCTTCCGTACGAAGTCAGGCGAAGCACCGGGAAGATTCGCGCAAGCGACCGCGAACAGAACCGCGGATCAGCGGGCTGCCCCCGGGGCGCCGTATTACGCCTCGAGGGTGGTCTCCCGCGCCGACGCGTATGCACACTGCGCAACATTGTCGCGCCGTTGGTGCAGTGCAATCATCGGGATTTGCACTTATAGGGCTGGCCGCCATATAGGACGCGGCTGAGCGCGGATTTCGACGCGTTTTTTTTGACACGCGCATCATCGACGGCCGCGCGCTCGCACGACGCGTGCCTGCGCGAACGCGGGCACGTTACGCTGCGCGTCATGTCGTCGCGCAACAAGAAGACTGCGAGCAATGCGCGGCGTGCGTGTCGTCGATCCGTTGCGATCCGCACGCGCCAGCTTGTTTCGCATAGCGAATCAGCGGGCACCCGGATGACGGCCCGCTGTCGCGCGTGTCAGCGTGGCGTCATGCTGCCGTCACCGCCGCTTCCGTTCGCACCTGTGTCGCGTCGTGCGCGGCACGTCGATCGGCGCGGATCATGTCGCTCGCGCGCTCGGCGATCATCAGCGTCGGCGAATTCGTGTTGCCCGACGTGATGAACGGCATCACCGATGCATCGACGATCCGCAGCCCCGCGATGCCGCGCACGCGCAGCCGGCTGTCGACGACGGCGCGCGCGTCGTCCGCACGCCCCATCCGGCACGTACCGACCGGATGGAAGATCGTCGTACCGACCGCACCCGCCGCTTCGATCAGTTCGGCTTCGGTCTGGTACCGCGTGCCGGGCAGGATCTCCTCGGGGCGGTAGCGCGCGAGCGCCGGCGCGGACGCGATCCGGCGCGTGAGGCGCAGCGCATTCGCCGCGACATGACGATCGTGGTCGGTCGACAGATAGTTCGGTGCGATCGACGGCGCCGCGCCCGCATCGGGGCTCGCGATATGCACGCTGCCGCGCGAGCTCGGCCGCAGATGGCAGACGGACGCCGTGAAGGCGTTGAAGCCGTGCAGCGGCTCGCCGAAACGCTCCAGCGACAGCGGTTGCACGTGGTATTCGAGATCGGGGCGCGTGAGCGCGGGATCGTCCGGATCAGACTTCGCGAACGCGCCGAGCTGCGACGGCGCCATCGACATCGGCCCGCGCTGCAGCAGCGCATATTCGGCGCCGATCATCAGCTTGCCCCACCAATGCGCGGACAGCGTGTTCAGCGTGCGTACGCCTTCGACGCGAAATGCCATCCGCAACTGCAGGTGATCCTGCAGGTTCTCGCCGACACCCGGCAGATCCTGCACGACGTCGATGCCGAGCGCCTGCAGCCGCGCGCCCGCGCCGATGCCCGACAGTTCGAGCAACTGCGGCGAATTCACCGCACCGGCGGTGAGCAGCACTTCGGCGCGTGCACGCGCGACGTAGTCAGTGCCGCCGCCGCGATATTCGACGCCGACCGCGCGCCGCCCGTCGAAGATCACGCGCTGCGCTTGCGCGCCGGTGATCACGGTGAGGTTCGGGCGGGTCATCGCGGGCCGCAGGAACGCCTTCGACGTATTCCAGCGCACGCCGCGCTTCTGGTTCACTTCGAAATAGCCGACCCCGGTGTTGTCGCCGCGGTTGAAATCGTCGGTCGCCGGGATGCCCGTCTGCTGCGCGGCCTGCGCGAACGATTCGAGGATCTCCCAGCGCAGCCGCTGCTTCTCGACGCGCCAGTAGCCGCCCGCGCCGTGCGCCTCGCTCGCGCCCGCGTGGTGGTCCTCGCTGCGCTTGAAGATGGGCAGCACGCTGTCCCACGACCAGCCGGCGTCGCCGGTTTCCTGCGCCCAGCCGTCGTAATCCTCGCGCTGCCCGCGCATGTAGATCATCCCGTTGATCGACGAGCAGCCGCCGAGCACGCGGCCGCGCGGATACGACAGCGCGCGGCCGTTGAGCGCCGCCTCGGGCTGCGTCTTGTACAGCCAGTCGGTGCGCGGATTGCCGATGCAATACAAATAGCCGACCGGGATGTGGATCCAGTGATAGTCGTCCTTGCCGCCGGCTTCGAGCAGCAGCACGCGGATCTCGGGATCCTCGGTCAAGCGGTTCGCGAGCACGCAGCCCGCGGTGCCCGCGCCGACGATCACGTAATCGAATTCGCCCTCGAGCGTGCGTTGAGTACTCACGAGTGTCTCCATGGATTGTTGTGTATCGCGCATGCGATTCCGCGCGTCGTTTTCAGCATAGTGCGTCACGGGCGGCGATGCGGTCGATGAAGCGTACTCCGGCCGCCCGCCGCCGATCCAATGAGTTATGCTGAATCGCGTTATAAGCTGCGCTCATATCACGACGATGGATCTCACCCTGCTCCGTGCGTTCGCGACGGTCGCCCGCGAAGGAAACCTGACGCGCGCCGCCGTGCAGTTGCACCTGACGCAGCCGGCCGTCAGCCTGCAGATCAAGCATCTGCAGGAAACGCTCGGCGTCACGCTGTTCACGCGCACGTCGCGCGGGCTTGCGCTCACGCGCGACGGCCAGACGCTGCTGCCGCACGCGGAGCGCGCGCTGGCCGCGGCCGCGGACGTGCAGCGCGCCGCTGCTGCGCTGCGCCACGAGGTGCGCGGCCGGCTGCGGATCGGCACGATCCTCGATCCCGGCTTCCTGCGGCTCGGCGGCTTCCTGCGCGCGCTGGTCGAAACCCATCCGCAGATAGAAACTGCGTTGCGGCACGGGATGTCCGGCTGGGTGCTCGAACAGGTGCGCGCGCAGGCGCTCGACGTCGGCTATTACATCGGCCGGCCCGGCGAGGACGATCCGCGCGACGACGCGCTGTTCCACACGGTCACGCTCACGCACTTCCAGTACCGCGTGCTCGCGCCGGCCGGCTGGAAGGAGCGCGTGCAGCGCGCGCACGACTGGCGCGCGCTCGCCGCGCTGCCGTGGATCTGGACGCCGCCGGCGTCCGCCCATCACCGGCTGCTGTCGCGCCTGTTTGGGGCGGCCGGCGCGCAACCGGTGAAGGTCGCCGAGGTCGACCAGGAGCAATCGATGCTCGATCTCGTGAAATCTGGGATCGGGTTGACGCTCGCGCGCGACTCGACCGCGCTGGCCGAAGCGCACGCACATGCACTGACGATCGTCGAACGCGTGACGGTGCCGACCGAACTGACTTTCGTGACGCTCGCCGAGCGGCGCGCCGAACCAGCGATCGCGGCCGCCCTGCGGCTGATCGAGACCCAATGGGCGATATGAGCGCCGCTGATGCCTGTGCGGCCGGTCGCGCACCGGGCGTCGGACTTCGGCACCCGACGCGCAGCAGATGCCCGATCGATGCCCGCAAGTGACGGGTGTTATCGCGAACGGGCGCGAATCTCCGCGGCGCGTCGCCGCGTCCCGCCTTCCCGTCACGCCACCATCGCAGGCTTTTTGCTAGATTGTGCCTTCGCACACCGCGAGACCCCTGATTGAAGGAGACCCGCATGGCCCGCAACATCGAGATCAAAGCCCGCGCCCGTGAATTCGACCGGCTGCGCGAACAGGCGGCCAAGCTCGCCGCCGAAGCACCGCTCTTCTACCGCCAGCAGGATTTCTTCTACGACGTGCCGCGCGGCCGGCTGAAGCTGCGCCGCTTCGAGGACGGCACGCCGGCCGAACTGATCTTCTATCAGCGCGACGACCGTGACGGCCCGAAGGCGTCGTACTACACGCGCAGCCCGGTGACGAACCCGGACGCGATGCACTCGCTGCTCGCGACCGCGCTCACCACGCGCGGAATCGTGACGAAGGAACGGCACGTCTACCTCGTCGGCCGCACGCGGATCCACCTCGACCGCGTCGACGGCCTCGGCGACTTCATCGAACTGGAAGTGGTGCTCGGCCCCGACGACGACGAAGCCGGCGGCGAAGCCGAGGCCCATGACGTGTTCGCGAAGCTCGGCGTGGCGCAGGAGGATCTCGTCGCGGTCGCGTACGTCGACCTGCTGAACGCCGACGCACGATCCGAAGCGGCCTGATCCGGCCCTGTCCGCGGCGGCGCCTCGCGCCCCGCCGCCGGCCCCGCCGCCGCGTCAGGCGGCGCCGGGCGCCAGGTGCGCGAGCGGCAGCGCGCCGTTGCGCTTGAAGGTCGTCAGCACGATGTTCGAGCGCACGCTGTCGACGCCCGGCACGCGCATCAGCTTCTTCATCACGAACTGCGACAGCGCGTTGAGATCCGGCGCGACGATCCGCAGCAGATAGTCGGCGTCGCCGACCACCGCATGACATTCGAGCACTTCGGGCAGCACGTCGATCTGTTGCTGGAACTGCTCGATGATCGAATCGCCGTGGTGCTTGAGCTTCAGGCTCGTGAACGCCGTGACGCCGAGCCCGAGCTTTTCGGGGCGCAGCATCACGCGGTAGCCTTCGATCACGCCGGCCGCTTCCAGCCGCTGCAGCCGCCGGCCGATCTGCGACGGCGACAGCGGCACCTCCTCGCCGAGCTGCTGGTGCGTCGCGCGGCCGAAGCGCTGCAGCACGTCCAGAAGCGCGAGATCGAAGTGATCGAGTTCCAGCATGAGCATTCTCCGCATTGATTCCCATTTTGATGCGCGATTATCGCATCAATAAGCGAATTCACGCCATCTTTGCGCCCATTCCGCATGTCGCCCGCTCTACACTTGCATGGTTCCCAACCACAGCGTGCAGAGCCTCACCATGTCCACCGTCGTCACCGCGAAACTGCAGGAGCAGTTCGACGCGGGCCTCGAAACCCGCGCCGATTTCACCATCGACCAGCCGCTCGAACGCTACGGCCAGGTCGACCACGCGGTGTGGCGGCAGCTCTATGCGCGCCAGTCGGCGCTGCTGCGCGGACGCGCATGCGACGCGTTCGTCGCGGGGCTCGGGAAGATCGACTTGCCGGCCGATCGCGTGCCGTCGTTCGCCGACGTGAATCGCCAGCTGAAACCGGCCACCGGCTGGGAAATCGTCGCCGTGCCGGGCCTCGTGCCCGATCGCGTGTTCTTCGAGCACCTCGCGAACCGGCGGTTTCCGGTCACCTGGTGGATGCGGCGCCCCGATCAGCTCGATTACCTGCAGGAACCCGACTGCTTCCACGACCTGTTCGGCCACGTGCCGCTCCTGATCGAGCCGGTGTTCGCCGACTACATGCAGGCATACGGCCGCACCGCGCTCGCGGTGGCGGACGACGAAGCGGCACTCGCGCGGCTGGCGCGTCTCTATTGGTATACGGTGGAGTTCGGGCTGATTCGCGACCCGAACGGCACGAACGGGCTGTCGATTTACGGCGCCGGGATCGTGTCGAGCAAGGGCGAGAGCCTGTACAGCCTCGAAAGCGCGGCGCCGAACCGGCTCGGTTTCGACCTCGAGCGCGTGATGCGCACGCGCTACCGGATCGACACGTTCCAGAAGACCTACTTCGTGATCGACGATTTCGCGCAATTGTTCGCGCTGGCCGACGTCGACGGCCGTGCGCTGGCCGACCGGCTGCCCGCGCTGCCCGAATTCCCGGCCGGCGCGGTGGTCGACGGCGATCTCGTGCTGCATCGCGGCACGGGCGAAGGCTGGCCGGACGACGCCGACGCGTAAGTCCGCGGGCCATGCCGGCGTGATTCGCGCGCCGGCGCCCGCCCCCTCCCAATGTCCGTCCCCGGATGGCCGTCCCGCAACTATGAAACAATGACCGTTACCGGCTTTGCCGCGTGGCCCTTGCCCGCGTGCGGGCGCCGTTACCGAACGAGGTGCAACATGATCCACAAGCTCACATCAGAAGAACGCAAGACCCGGCTCGAAGGCCTGCCGCACTGGACGGCCGTGCCGGGCCGCGACGCGATCCAGCGCAGCCTGCGCTTCGCCGATTTCAACGAGGCCTTCGGCTTCATGACGCGTGTCGCGATCAAGGCGCAGGAAATGAACCATCATCCGGAATGGTTCAACGTGTACAACCGCGTCGACGTGACGCTGTCGACCCACGACGCGGACGGCCTGACCGAACGCGACATCGCGCTCGCGACGTTCATCGACCAGGTGTGCGCCCACACGGAACCGGCCGCCTGAGACGTTCCTCTACCGCCGCGCGTCTTTCGACGCGCGGCGCGTCAACTTTTCATTTCGATGAACGTTTTCTAGGATGTACTCAGCGAAAGCCTTCAGCTTTCCAAGCCATCCTTAAGGCGCACGTAAGTCTCGTACGCTTTCCGCGCCTTGGGGTCCAAACCTTCCAGTTGCAGCGCGCCTTCGCGCTGTACAATCAGCAGCGCATACGGCTTGGAGAGCGCGCTGGCCTCTTCGCAGAGTTTGAGTTCGTCGCCGCTCGACGGCGAGCGGGCGCGCCAGAAATTGATCGCGGCTTCGAGGTCGTGAATCGAAATATCGGACATGATTGGATTTAATCGTTCGCTGGCCGCCATGCTTGATTGTCAGGCGATGCGGCGCCCCTGTGGAAACGGCGTCGTGCTGTCCGCGTGCCTGAACCGCCAACCCATTGTACTTGAGCGAACTTCATGCGACTCCTTCTGATCGAAGACGACCGCCCCATCGCACGCGGTATCCAGAGCAGCCTCGAGCAGGCTGGCTTCACCGTCGACATGGTGCATGACGGCATCTTTGCCGAACAGGCGCTGGCACAAAACCGCCACGAACTCGTGATCCTCGACCTCGGCCTGCCGGGCATCGACGGAATGACGCTGCTCACACGCTTTCGCCAGACCAATCGCCACACGCCGGTCATCGTGCTGACCGCGCGAGACGAATTGAACGACCGGATTCAGGGCCTGAACTCCGGCGCCGACGATTACATGCTCAAGCCGTTCGAGCCGGCCGAGCTCGAAGCGCGCATCCGCGCGGTGATGCGCCGCAGCGGCCCGCACAGCGACATGCCGCGTCCGGAAGTGTCGCTCGGCGGTGTCCGCCTGTCGGGCGTCGATCGCCGCATCTTCAACGACGACAAACCGCTGGAACTGTCGCCGCGCGAATTCGCGGTGCTCGAAATGCTGCTGCTGCGTCATGGCCGTGTGGTCAGCAAGGCCCAGCTGCAGGATCACCTCACGCACTTCGGCGGCGATCTCGGCGACACCGCGATCGAAGTCTACGTGCACCGGGTGCGCAAGAAACTCGAGCAGTGCCGTGTCGAAATCGTCACGGTGCGCGGCTTCGGCTACCTGCTGCAGGAAATCCGCCAGACCGCGAGCGTCTGAGCGGCGCCGCACGCCGGCCGGCCGCGTGCCGCCGGCAAGCCGCCCTGCCCGCGTCGCCGTCCGACGCACGTCCGCGCCGCTCCCCGTGAGCGGCGCTTATCCATTTGCCCGTCGAAATGTCTTCTGATCCGGCTGTCACCACCAGCCTGCGCCGCTCGCTGCTTCGACGCCTCGCCGCGCCGCTGTCGATGCTCGCGCTGATGAGCGGCCTGATTGCCTACTGGCTCGCGTGGCAATACACGCAACACGTGATCGACCGCTCGCTCGCCGATCTCGCCACCGCCATCTCCAAACAGATCCAGATCGCCGGGCCGGACGCGCCGTTCACGGTGCCACCGCTCGCGCAGGCGATGTTCTCCGATCCGGCGGAGGCGCTGATCTACCGGATCAGCGACGGCGAACAGGAACTCGCCGGCGACCCGAAGCTGCCGCTGCGCGGCATCAACGTGCGCCGCATGCATCACGCGTACGTGTTCGAGGCCGAGTACGACAATCGCGCGGTTCGCGTCGCGCAGGTGCGCGTCGACGATGTCGAAGGCGGCAAGCCGATGGTGGTCGAGGTCGCGCAGCCGGTGCGGCACCGCTACCGGATCGCGGCCGAATTCCTCGTCGCGATCATGATGCCGCTGCTGCTGTTGCTGCTCGCGGGCTGGGGCATCGTGTGGCGGGTCGTGAACCAGCAGCTCGGCCCGCTCACGCATCTCGCCGATTCGCTGAACCGGCAGACCCATACGTCGCTGGAGCCGGTCGACGAGACCGACGTGCCGCTCGAGATCCGGCCGCTGACGAGCGCAATGAACGCGCTGCTCGGCCGCCTGAAGACCGCGCTCGACGCGCAGCGCAAGTTCATCGCGGACGCCGCGCACCAGTTGCGCACGCCGCTCACGGCCGTGAAGCTGCATGCCGAGCAGGCCGCCGTCGCGCGCGACCCGCAGCAGACCTACGCCGCGGTGCGCGAACTGCGCGCGGCCGCCGACCGCGCGGTGCGGCTGTCGAACCAGTTGCTGTCGCTCGCGCGTGCGGAGCCGGGCGAACAGGCCGCGCGTTTCGTCGACGTCGATCTGGCCGCGATGGCGTTCGAGACGGGCGCCGAGTGGGTGCCGCGCGCGCTCGCATCGCATGTCGACCTCGGCTTCCAGCGCAGCGACGATCCCGGCGAAGACGAGACGCTGAACGTGCGCGGCAACCCCGTGCTGCTGCGCGAAGTGATCGCGAACCTGCTCGACAATGCGCTGAAATACGTGCCGCTCGCACGGCCGGCCGGCGCGCGGATCACGGTGAACGTCGCGCGCGGCGCGCTCGAGGACGGTCAGCCGGCCGCCGAGATCGTCGTCGAGGACAACGGCCCGGGCGTGCCGGCCGGCCAGCAGGCCGACCTGTTCAAGCGCTTCTTCCGCGGCGATGCGCAGAGCGGCAACGGCGTCGAGACGGGCGCCGGGCTCGGGCTCGCGATCGTGCACGACATCATCGCGATGCACGGCGGCACGGTGTCGTACGAGGATGCAGCGGAAGGCGGTTCGCGTTTCGTGGTGCGGGTGCCGCTCGCCAAGCGCACCGCGAAGCCGGCGAGCGAGACGCCGGCCGCCGCGCCGACGCACTGAAGCGCGCGCGCCAGCCAGTATCGGGCGGGACGGACGGCCGCGCGGCGGCCATCCGGTGAAGGTGAAGCAGCCGCGCACGATGCGCGGCCGCGCCGGTCACTTCTTCTTTTTCTTGTCCTTCGCGCCGGACTCCGACTTCCGGTCCTTCTTCTTTTTCTTCTTGCCGTCGTCGTCGGGCGTGGCGAGTAGCGTGCCGCGACACGCGGCCGTGCCGCAATGGCACGCGTATTCGCGCTTGAGCTTCTTCGTCAGCTTCTCGTCGATCACGAGGCCATAGTCGTAGAACAGCTCTTCTTCCGGCCCGATATCGCGCAGCGCGTGGATGAACACGCGTCCCTTGATCTCCTCGGCCTCGCAGTTCGGCGCGCACGAATGGTTGATCCAGCGCGCGCTGTTGCCGTCGATCTTGCCGTCGATCACGCCGCCCTCTTCCAGTGCGAAGTAGAACGTATGATTCGGCTCGTTCGGGTCGTGCGGATGGCGGCGCAGCGCTTCCTTCCACGAAATTCGCTCGCCCTTGTATTCCACTACGCGTTCGCCGGCCTTGATCGGCTCCACCGCGAACACGCCCTTGCCGTGTACTCCCGAGCGGCGCACCGAGATCCTGCGTGAACTCATCGAACGAATCCTTTGAAGACGACTTGAATGGAAGACGGCCGCGTTTGCGTCCTGCGCGGCCCTGCGTCGCGCGAAACGAAAACGCGGCACCGGTCGGTGCCGCGTCGGGGCATGCGGCGAATCACCCGCATCCTACACGTTCACGATTGCTTCGTTCAACATCGCGCGCAATATCGCGCGCATGACGCTCAACGCTGGCCGAATGCGATGTCGCCGAACAACGTCTTGTGCTCGCGCGGCTGCGAACGCCAGTACTGCGGCGGCGCCGAAACCTGCGCGCCGAGCTCGGCGGCCGCATGCCACGGCCAGCGCGGGTCGTACAGCATCGCGCGCGCCATCGCGACGAAATCGGCGTCGCCGGACTCGATCAGCCGGTTCGCATGCGCGGGCTCGTTGATGAGGCCGACGGCGATCGTCGGCATCCCGACCGCGCGCTTCACCGCCTGCGCGAACGGCACCTGGTAACCGGGCGACAGCGGAATCTTCTGCAGCGGCGACACGCCGCCGGACGACACGTCGATCCAGTCGCAGCCGCGTTGCTTCAGTTCGTGCGCAAACGCGATCGTATCCTCGAGTTCCCAGCCGCCCTCGACCCAGTCGGTCGCCGACACGCGCACGCCGACCGGCCGGTCCGCCGGGAACGCCGCGCGCACGATCTCGAAGATCTCGAGCGGAAAGCGCATCCGGTTTTCTCGCGAGCCGCCGTATTCGTCGGTGCGCTGGTTCGAAAGCGGCGACAGGAACTGATGCAGCAGATAGCCGTGCGCCGCGTGCACCTCGATCGCATCGATGCCGAGGCGCGCCGCACGCTTCGCGGCCGCAGCGAACGCTTCGCGGATCCGGTTCAGGCCGGCCGCGTCGAGCGCGAGCGGCGGCGTCTCGCCGTCCTTGTGCGGTGACGCCGACGGCGCATGCGGCAGCCAGCCGCCATCGGCGACGGACACGAGCTGGCCGCCCTTCCACGGCACCTCGCTCGACGCCTTGCGCCCCGCATGCGAAAGCTGCATCGCGACCCGGACCGGCGAATGCTTGCGGATCGCCCCCAGCACGGGCTTGAGCGCCGCTTCGGTCACGTCGTCCCACAGGCCGAGGTCGCCGGCCGTGATGCGCCCGTCGGGTTCGACGGCGGTCGCTTCGATGCAGAGCAAGCCCGCGCCGGACAGCGCGAGATGGCCAAGGTGAATCATGTGCCAGTCGGTCGCCTCGCCGCGCTCGGCCGAGTACTGGCACATCGGGGAGATCACGATCCGGTTCGGAAGGGTCACGCCGCGCAGCGTGAACGGAGAAAACAGCGCAGTCATGGATGCCGCTCGCCAGGAAAGGGAAAGAGCGGACCAGCGTAGCATGCGGGCTCGAAGCCTGCTGGCAGCCGGTTCGGCAGTAAGCGGATGGTCAGGCAGGGCCGGCGTGCAGCCGGCAACGAGGCAGCGTGCACGCGGCGTACGGCGGTGCACCGGCCGGCAATGCCCGCCCGCGGGCCGGTCACGCGCGATGCCGCTCGCCCGGGATCAAAGCCCGACGCTGTCGAGCCACTCGCCGAACATGCGTCGCGCGGCCGTCTCCAGCACAGGACCGTGCTGAACGGTGTCGGCGCGCAACTGGCGCGCGTCGATGCCGGGCGTCGACGCGATTTCGCCGGCGTTGCCGATCAGCCAGGGTTCGAAACGGTCGGTGCGGATTTCAGGATGACATTGCAGCGCCAGCACGTGCTGCCCCCACGCGAACGCCTGGTGGCGGCACGCCGGTGTCGAGGCGAGATGGATCGCGCCGCCGGGCAGGTCGAACGTATCGCCATGCCAGTGCAGCATCGAGGTCACCGCGCCGTCGAGGTGGCGCAGCGGCGACGCGCGGCCCGCGTCGGTGAGCGTCAGCGGCGCCCAGCCGAGTTCCTTCTGCGCAGCCGGATAGACGCGCGCACCGAGCGCGCGGGCGATGAACTGCGCGCCGAGGCAGATGCCGAGGATCGGCAGTCCGGCGTCGATGCGCTGGCGCACGAGTGCCGCGAGCGGCGCGATCGACGGATACTGCCCGTCCTCGTACACGCTGAGTGGCCCGCCGAGCATCACGAGCAGCGCCGGCTTGAGCGCGTCGAGCGCCTCGACGCGCGACGATCCGACGTCGACGTAGCGCACCCGCCGCCCGCGCTCTCCGAGCACCTGCTCGAAGCTGCCGAGGTCCTCGAAATGCACGTGGCGGATCGCGACCACTTCTGCGTTCATCATCGGCCTCCCGGTCGATCGACGGACGTCAGCCGGCGAACACCTTCCAGGTCTTCTTTTGCGTCGCCGCGTCGGCTTCTTCGTGCACCGAACAATCGAGACGCAGATCGCTGTCGGCCATCGACAGATCGAGCGCCGCGCAGTGATGCACGGTCTTCTTCGACTGCTTGCCCGGCTGGAAATGCGCGCACGTCAGGCACATGCGCTGCGGCGGCGTCGCACCGGCCACCTGCAGTTCGCGCAGCGTCTTCAGCAGCGCACGGTACAGCGTGCCCTGCTCGTCCGCACCGAGCTTGCCGACCGCTTTCGTCAGGAATTCAGGCCATTGCAGCGCCTTCTTCGCCGCGGTACGGCCGCGGGCCGACAGGCGCACGGCGAGCGCACGGCCGTCGTCCAGTGCGCGACGCTTCTCGACGAGACCCTTCGTCTCGAGCGTGCTGACCGCATCGCTGGTGGTCGCAGCCGTGAGCTGCGTCTCGCGTGCGATCTCGCCGAGCCGCATCGGGCCCTTGCGTTGCAGCAGCAGCACGAGGATCTCGCCCTGCGTCGGCGTGAGGCCTGCGCCTTCCGCCCAATCCCATGCCTGGCTTCGCATGGCCGTACTCAACCGCAGCAAGCTGTGGGTCACACGTCCCGAAGCCTGATTCCCGTAAACGCCTTCGCTCATAGTCTTTTCGCTTTGCCGCCGCCCGGATCGCCGAGCAGCCGTAGTGTGGAGATCGAATGTCATCTCAAAACAGACGCCCGTTGAAGAGCGTCGACACGGCCGTCGCGAGGCACACGCGGCGGTCGCGTTCGCGGCGACCGGTGAGACACGGGTCGTTCCGGTGTCCGCAAAGCCGACATTCTAAGCGAGAGCGGAAAATCGCACAGCTAAGTTATCCCCTGCATTCTGTGGAAAATCGCTGGATAACCGGATTTTTTCGTTGTGCCGGCAATCTCTGCCGACCCCACAACCGAACGCGCAAACATTTTCCTGTTCGAATCGGCCATCGTGCCGACAGCATCGGTCCACCGGGTTATCCATCCCGCAGAGCGTTGACTTTGAAGCGGAATATCGGGTTATCCACAGATTTTCAGGACGACTGGCGACGCGCTGCGCACGAATCGGCGCCGAACGGCGTTCAGCGAATCGCCGCGCGGTCGAGCCTGTAATCTGCAAAACATTTTTTCATTCACGCCAGCGCAGGCACTGCTGACGGACCGTCTCGTTCAGCGATTTTTCCTGTTTGAAAACGGTTCTCAACCACGATGCGTCATTCACGCGCGCCTTCGCGAGCGCGCCGATCTCGTCGAGCGCCGCGCGCGAGCCGAGCGCGGCCGCATGCGGCGCGATCCGGTCGAGCGTGTCGAGGATGTCTTCCGCGATCGTGCGGCGCTCACCTGTCTGAGGATTGACGCAGGTGCCCTCGAGCCCGAAGCGGCACGCTTCGAAACGGTTGAATGTGTAGACGAGATAGTCGTCCTCCGACAGCTTCAGCGGCCGGTCGGTCAGCAGGTAGCGCGCGAGCGTCTGGATGTAGCAAGCAATCGCGGCAGCGCGATCAACCGACAGCGGCGTGTCCATCACGCGCACCTCGATCGTCCCGTAACCGGGCTTCGGCCGGATGTCCCAGTAAAAGTCCTTCATCGAGTTGACGACGCCCGTGTTGACCATCTTCATGAAGTACTCCTCGAAGCTGTCCCAGGTCAGCACGAACGGCGCGCGGCCCGACAGCGGGAACGCGAACACCGAATTCAGGCGTGCCGAATGGAAGCCGGTGTCGACGTTCTGCACGAACGGCGACGACGCGGACAGCGCGATGAAGTGCGGAATGAAGCGCGACATCGAGTGCAGCAGGAACAGCGCGCTGTCTGGATCGGGACAGCCGATGTGCACGTGCTGGCCGAACACGGTGAACTGCTTCGCGAGATAGCCGTACAGCTCGGAGATGTACTGGAAGCGCGGCGCGTCGTAGATCTGCCGGTCGCTCCACTGCTGGAACGCGTGCGTGCCGCCGCCGGCGAGCCCGACGTTGAGCTGGTCGGCCGCCTTCACGAGCACGTCGCGGATCGCGTGCAGCTCGCTGACCGCCTGCTCGTGCGAATGGCAGATGCCGGTCGACAGCTCGATCATGCTCTCGGTGATTTCGGGCGTGATGTTGCCGGGGAAGGTCTCGCCTTGGATGAGGCGCATCAGGTCGGATGCCGCCTTGGTCAGGTCGTAGTTGTGCGTGTTGACGACCTGGATCTCCAGTTCGACGCCGAACGTGAACGGTTCGGAATTGACGAAAGTTTCGAGTGCCATGGCAGGTTCCGGAAATCAGTTGCCGTCGCTGCGTTCGCTGACCGCCGACAGGCAGCGGTAGACGACGAACGGGCTGACGAGCTGCAGGATCACGATCGTGCACATCACGATCGCGCGCAGATGCGGGTCGAAATTCGGATAGAGCTGGTAGGTGTCGTCGACGAGCAGGTACGACAGCGCGGACATCGGCGTGAGCGCGATACCGAGCGCGATGCCCTGCTTCATCCCGATGCCGCTCGGCTTCGCGAACGCGACGACGCCGGCCAGCTTCGCCACGAGCCGCGTGACGATCAGCGCGATCGCGAGCAGCCCGCCGAGCGCGATGTCGCCCCACGTGAACGACGTGAGCGTCAGCACGAACAGCACCACCGTCAGCAGCCAGCCGGCCGTGCCGAAATGCTCGGGCCACAGCTGCGGCCGCGCTTCGAGGTTCTTCACGATGATGCCGGCGAGCAGCAGCGTGAGCAGCGTCGACAGCTTCAACGCCTGCGCCACCGCGATCGCGAGCATCACGAGGCCGAACAGCGCGACGAACGAATGCTCGTCGCGCATCGTCGAGGTCATGTGGCGGAACAGGTAATTGCACGCGCGCGCGACCAGGTACGCGACGATGAACGAACCGGCGATCAGGTAGACGGGCTGCAGGATCGTCGCGAAAACGTTCCCGTACGCCTCCTGGTGGAGCCAGCTCGTGACGAGCTTGGTCAGCACGATCGCGTACACGCTGTTCAGCGCGGTCAGCGTGATGAGGCGCTGCGACACCTGCCCTTCCGCACGCAGTTCGGTCTTGAGCTGGATCACCATCGACGGCGACGTCGCGATCGCGATCGCCGACAGCACGAGCGCGACCATGCCCGACACGCCGAGCACGAGCATCACGAACAGCACGAGCACGAACGTCAGCGTCGCCTCGGCAAGGCTCGACGCAATGAGCCACGGATTGCGGCGAATCCATTTCAGGTCGAGACGGCTGCCGAGCTCGAACAGCAGCAGGCCGAGCGCGACGTCGATCAGCAGCCGCGAGGTTTCGTCGGTGCTCGCGTCGATCACGCCGAATCCGA
Source organism: Burkholderia sp. BCC1640 (assembly GCF_902833125.1). NCBI lineage: Bacteria > Pseudomonadati > Pseudomonadota > Betaproteobacteria > Burkholderiales > Burkholderiaceae > Burkholderia > Burkholderia sp. BCC1640. The sequence continues at coordinate 203,012 of NZ_CADFEF010000004.1, forward strand.
ACGAACCGGCGACGAGACCGATCACCGCATAGCCGGTGATGCGCGGCAACCGCCATGCGCGGTAGCACAGCTCGCCGCACAGACCGGCCGCGAACAACGCGAGCCCGGCCCAGAACACGGCATCCGGCGCAAGCGGCCAGTTGGGCAGGAATGAGAACGCCGACTTCATCGTGGTGACTTCTCCTTTGGAAGCAATCGCCAGCGGCGCGGGGTCAAGCGTCAGAAATGAGATGCGCGCCGGCTGGGTATCGCCCCGAATGTGATTGTTGTGGTCGACGACGGCGGGACATGGGATCCGCCTTTTTCCGCCGTCCGGCGGAACTGTCGTTCAGGCTGCCGATCTGGATTGTCGGCCTGATGTGTGAACGGACTGCGCAGTCTCGAAGATTCAGATTCGAAATCGTGCCGACCGTTCCATTGAAGCATGTCCGGCGCCTGGCCGAACGAACGCGAAGGAAACCGATTGTGCCACAGCTTTTTCGCTCCGGAACCGATCGAATCGACTCGCGGCCCTGTGAGGCGCCACAGGTCTTTGGTTTCAACGGTTTACTTGTATATATACGTAGTAGAAGTTAACAAGACGCGCACAGTTCTGTGGATAACTTCGGTTTCCGCAACAAGATCAAGGTGTTGGCGCAGCGATAACCCGTTGCACAGGCTGTTTGCTCACAGCGGTTTGAGTTGAGCAACTTTCGGGCCGTTCGACGACTGTGCCGAGTTGCCCAGTTTACGTCCACTGTGATTGCACACGAACCGCGCGTGGATTCCGCGCGGTTATCCACAGCGTCGAGTGGATAACCTTGCGCGAAAAAATCGAAGGACTGTGAGATTTCGGCTGACGAGATCAGCCGATCTGGCGGCCGCGCAGCGCACGGATCAGGAATCGGGCGGGGTCGACGGCATCGGCGAGTTCGCGCTCGAGCGGCAGCGGCTCGCCTTCGAGTTGCGACGCGATCAGTTCGGCGCCGAGCGCCGCCCACACCAGGCCACGGGAGCCGTAGCCGAATGCGCCGTAGAGCCCAGCGGTGCGCGGCAGGTCGCGCGCCTTCGCACCGCTCAGCGCGCGTGCGTTCGCGATGGTCTGCGCTTCGTCGGCAAGCGGGCCGATCACCGGCACGCGGTCGGCGACGACCCAGCGAAACGCGACGCGCCCGCGCAGCGTCCCGACGTCCGGCAGCTCGCCGATCAGGCCGGGCAGCAGATGCCGCACGCGCTCGATATTTTCGATATGTCCGGCGGGGCGCATCGCAGGATCGAGGTCGTCGGGTTCGAACGTTGCGCCGATCAGCAGCGTGCCGTCGTCGAGCGGCACCGCATAGCCATCGCCGATCGCCGGGCACGGCAGCGGCGCCGTGCTGCCGGGCGGCAGCAGCGTCAACTGGCCGCGCACCGGCTGCAGCGCGACATGCCGCAGGCCGGCGAGACGCACGGCATCGCCCGCGTTCGCGAGCACGACGACCGGCGCTTCGGCGAGCGTCGCACCTGCCGCATCGACGGCGCGCCACGTGTCGCCGTCACGCTCGAGTCGAGCGACCTCGGTGCCGGCCAGCAGTTGCACGCGCTCGCCGGCCGCCGCGACTTGCGCGGCGCAGAGCGCTGCCGGCCATACGGCACCGCCGTGCGGAAACAGCAGGCCGCCATGTGCGACCGGCAGGTTCAGATGCGCGCGTGCGGCGTCGGTGTCGAGCAGCGACACGTAGTCGGACGGTGCGCCGAGCGCGTCGAACGCCTCGCGCATCCGCACGAAATCGTCGGCCGATTCCGCGAGATGAATCATTCCGCGGGTGCTGCGCGCGAACGCATGGCCGGCCTGCTCGAGCGCGCGCCAGCGTGCGAGCGCATGCAGGAAACCGCTGCGCGTGAGGCGGCTCGCGACGTTGTCGTCGCGCGTCATCAGTGGATGAAATACACCGGCCGGATTGCCCGATGCATCGCTCGCGATCCGCGCGTGCCGCTCGATCAGCGTGACGTTCCAGCCGCGTGTCGCAAGCCGTTCGACGACCGCGCAGCCGGCCAGGCCCGCGCCGATCACGATCGCATCGCGCGCGGCAACCGGCAATGCGCGCGGCGGTTCGTGCCGGCGCATCCGCCAGCGCGGTGCATATTCGCCCGCGAGCATCGCGAACTTGCCGGCCAACCCGGCGATCTTGCGATATGTGAAACCCGCGTCGAGGAGCGCCTGTTTCACCACGCCCGCGCTCGAATACGTCGCAAAGGTCGCATTGTCGGCGGCGACGCGTGCCAGTGAGCGAAACACATCGGCCGACCAGAGCTCCGGGTTTTTCGCGGGCGCGAAGCCGTCAAGATAGAACGCATCGGCGCGTGCGACCAGTTTCGGCAGCATCTCGCACGCATCGCCCAGCGCGAGCGTGAGCACGACGCGGCCGGCGTCGAATTCGAGGCGATGGAAACCTGGAACGAGCATCGGCCACGCATCGGCGAGCATCCCCGCTTCTGTCGATATGGTTGTGTTCGCAACTATCTTTGACAGTGCGTGGCGCAGATCGTCGCGCGAAAACGGATGTTTCTCGAACGACACGAAATGCAGCCGCTCGCAGCGCGCGGGATCGTCGCGCCAGGCGGCCCAGGTCGCGAGGAAGTTGGCGCCCACGCCGAACCCCGTCTCGACGATGGTGAACGTGCGGCGGCCTTGCCAGCGCGCGGGCAGCGCGTTGCCCGCGATGAACACGTGGCTCGCCTGCGCGAGCGCGCCCGCGACGTTGTGATAGATGTCGCCGTACGCGGGCGAGACGAGGGTGCCGTCGTCGCGAAACGCGAGCGTGGCGGGAACGAGTCGATCGGGCATGCGAAACAAAAAACGTGGCAGCCAAGCCTGGCAAGGGATTGCGCGGAGGCGTCCGGCGGGCCGTTGGCAAAAACCAACGGCGTCGCGCGACGGCGGACCCGGCTGCGTATCCTGTCCGGTTGGCGCAGGTCAAAAAACGGGCAATCGACGATTCATTCGGCGAAATACCGATGAAAATCTTTGAAACCCTTGTCGTTATTGGGTTTGCGCTGCGCTATCATAGCAACGCCGTACCGCGGGGTGGCCGCCGGCAAGCCGGACGGCACGTCGCGCGGGCCAGGATTCGGCGCTGTGCCGTCGGAGTCTGACTCTCGACGGCACGGTTCGCGCACGTATAATCGGCGCGTTCGCGCTGTTCGTGTCAAACCTAACCTGAAAAAGGAACCTTAATGAACAAACAGGAACTGATCGACGCCGTCGCCGCCCAAACGGGCGCCAGCAAGGCTCAAACCGGCGAAACGCTGGACACGCTGCTCGAAGTCATCAAGAAGGCCGTGTCGAAGGGTGATGCGGTTCAGCTGATCGGCTTCGGCAGCTTCGGTTCGGGCAAGCGCGCAGCACGTACGGGCCGCAACCCGAAGACGGGCGAAACCATCAAGATCCCGGCAGCCAAGACGGTCAAGTTCACGGCTGGCAAGGCGTTCAAGGACGCCGTCAACAAGCGTTAATTCAGCGCCTGTTCCAGGAAAAAAACCCGCCTTCCGGCGGGTTTTTTGTTGGGTGCGCGCGGCATTTTCGCCACAGTTCGCGTCACTCTTGCAAGATTTAACGGTTACTGTTCGCAGCCGTTTTTCCCGAGTTTTACCGTGTACTACGCGTGCACGATCTGCGTGTCGCCCGGGTCTTCGTCGTCATGCGAATCGACATCCCACACCGGAAACGGGTCGTCGAACGTGGCCCATTGCGGCGCGCCGAGCGCGAATTCCGCATCGGTGAGCAGGCATGTGTCGAGTTTCGCGCGCCATGCGTCGGCATCGAGCCCGATGCCGATCAGCACGAGTTCCTGACGGCGATCGCCGACCGAGCGGTCGTCGAGGTCGCCCTGCCACTCCGTGCGAATTTCGGCGAGCAACTCGTCGTCGTCCGGCCATTCCGCGCGATCCTGCGCGGCCCACCAGAGACCTGCCGGGCCATGCCGGCACACGCCGCCCGCCTGCGACAGCGAGCCCGCGATGTCGTTGCGCGTCGCGAGCCAGAAGAAGCCCTTGCTGCGCAGCACGCCCGGCCATTCCTGATGCAGCAGCGCCCAGAGTCGCGCCGGATGAAACGGCCGGCGCGCGCGGTAAACAAAATTGCCGATGCCGAATTCGTCGGCCTCGCCATGCACGTGCGCGTGATGCGGATCGTGGCACTCCGGATCGTCGCAATGCGTGTGATCGTGATCGAGCGACGCGAGCCAGCCCGGCGCGTTCGCGGCTTCGTCGAAATCGAAGCGGCCGGTGTTCAGCACTTCGCCGAGCGCCACGTCGCCGAACGTCGACACGACCTGGTGCGCGCGCGGGTTGAGCCGCGCAAGGATGTGCTGCAGGCGCGCGAGTTCGTCCGCGCCAACGAGGTCGGCCTTGTTGATCACCAGCACGTCGCAGAATTCGATCTGCTCGATCAGCAGCTCGACGAGCGTGCGATCGTCTTCGTCCGATGCGGCGATCCCGCGCGTCGCGAGCGCGTCGTCGGAACCGTAGTCGCGCAGGAAATTGTAGGCGTCGACCACGGTGACGAGCGTGTCGAGGCGCGCGACGCTCGACAGCGACGCGCCGTCGTCGTCGACGAACGTAAAGGTTTCGGCAATCGGCATCGGCTCCGCGATGCCGGTCGATTCGATCACGATCGCATCGAAGCGGCCGTCCGCCGCGAGATTGCGGATCTCGACGAGCAGGTCGTCGCGCAGCGTGCAGCAGATGCAGCCGTTCGACATCTCGACGAGACGTTCCTCGACGTGCGACAGCGCCTGCGCATCGCGCACGAGCGACGCGTCGATGTTGACCGCCGCGAGATCGTTGACGATCACGGCGACTTTCAGGCCCGCGCGGTTCGCGAGGATGTGATTGAGCAGCGTGGTCTTGCCGGCGCCGAGGAAACCGGACAGCACGGTGACGGGCAACGGCTGGTTCATTGCCGGATTCATAACGATTTGCACCAACGGAAAAGAGGGAAAAGCGGCCGCGGCGCCCTGGCGGGGCGCGATCGGCCCGGGCCGGTCGAAATCGCGGCGTGAGATGCGCATTGTGCATCAAACGCGCGCCGGCCGAGCGGCACGGCGTCAGCCGGCGCTGCGGCGCGGCGTCACTGCTCGGGCGGCAGCAGCTTCCACTGCGCCAGGATTCCCGCGATCTGCCGTGCGTACTTGTCGCGCAGCGACGGCGTTTCGGAATGATAGGCGCCGACGGCCTGCCATGTGTTGCCGTAGCGATTCATCTTCTGGCGCAGGTGCCACGCGGCGATGTAGACGCTCTTGCACGGCTGCATCAGCGTGTCGCGGCCGATGCCGTAGCGCGACAGCGTCGGCAGGTGGATCGAATTGATCTGCATCAGGCCGTAGTCGACCGAGCCGTTCGTGTTCTTGTTCAGCGCGTCGGGCCGGTTGCGCGACTCCTGCCACGCGATCGCGCGCAGGATCAGCGGATTGACCTTCTGATAGCGGGCGGCTTCGTCGAAACAATCCGCGCGAGCGTTTCCGCAGGCGAACCACGCGCCGGCGGCGATCAACGCGATCGAAGCGAACCGTCTGTTCATGTTGCGGAAACGAAAAGGAAATGACGCAAGGATCGGGAAAACCCGTGTCTGTTATTCGTACGACTGGAAACGCGCCGCCCGTATCATACAGACAGTCCGTCGCGTGACGACAAGCGAAAGGCGGCAGCCCGTTTATACCGCATTTTCGTGTCGATTCATCGCAAAACGACGGCGATGGCCTGAATGCCGGGGCATTGCCGAAATCTTACATATTGCATACGGCGTGCCGGATACATGTCGTATGTGAGACAGTCTTCGGATCAATGTGATATTTCGGACATGAAAAACTGCTAATGTCGCGCCTTTAGGACCTGGATCCCAGCACTACCGCCGGAAGTGGCCTGAGCCGGCATCGACCCAATCATCCATGACAAGAAATCGCTTCGTTATGCGGCGCATCGCCACGACCTTGATGGTCGCCGGCATCATCGTCTCGCAGGCCGCCTACGCTCAGGTCACGCTCAATTTCGTGAATGCGGATATCGACCAGGTCGCCAAGGCGATCGGCGCCGCAACCGGCAAGACCATCATCGTCGACCCCCGCGTGAAGGGGCAGCTTAACCTCGTGGCCGAACGGCCGGTGCCGGAAGACCAGGCGCTGAAGACGCTGCAGTCGGCGCTGCGCATGCAGGGCTTCGCGCTCGTGCAGGATCACGGCGTGCTGAAGGTCGTGCCGGAGGCCGACGCGAAGCTGCAGGGCGTGCCGACCTATGTCGGCAATGCGCCGCAGGCGCGCGGCGACCAGGTCATCACGCAGGTGTTCGAGCTGCGCAACGAATCGGCGAACAACCTGCTGCCGGTGCTGCGGCCGCTCATCTCGCCGAACAACACGGTCACCGCCTACCCGGCGAACAACACGATCGTCGTCACTGACTACGCGGACAACGTGCGCCGCATCGCGCAGATCATCTCGGGTGTCGACAGCGCCGCGGGCGCGCAGGTTCAGGTCGTGCCGCTGCGCAACGCGAACGCGATCGACCTCGCCGCGCAACTGCAGAAGATGCTCGACCCCGGCGCGATCGGCAACAGCGACGCGACGCTGAAGGTGTCGGTCACGGCCGACCCGCGCACCAACTCGCTGATGCTGCGCGCGTCCAGCGCGTCGCGCCTCGCGGCCGCGAAGCGCCTCGTGCAGCAGCTCGACGCGCCGAGCGCGGTGCCCGGCAACATGCACGTCGTGCCGCTGCGCAACGCCGACGCGGTGAAGCTCGCGAAGACGCTGCGCGGGATGCTCGGCAAGAGCAGCGGCGACAGCGGCTCGTCGGCGTCCTCCAACGATGCGAACAGCTTCAACCAGGGCGGCGGCTCGTCGTCGAGCGGCAACTTCTCGACCGGCACGTCGGGCACCCCGCCGCTGCCGTCGGGCGGCCTCGGCGGTTCGTCTTCGTCGTCGTACGGCAGCGGCGCGACGGGCAGCGGCGGCCTCGGTACCGGCGGCCTGCTCGGCGGCGACAAGGACAAGGGCGACGACAACCAGCCGGGCGGGATGATCCAGGCCGACTCGGCGACCAACTCGCTGATCATCACCGCGTCCGATCCGGTCTACAGGAACCTGCGCTCGGTGATCGACCAGCTCGACGCACGGCGCGCGCAGGTCTATATCGAAGCGCTGATCGTCGAGCTGAACTCGAACACGTCCGGCAACCTCGGCATCCAGTGGCAGATCGCCCAGGGCCAGTTTCTCGGCGGCACGAACTTCAGCGCCCCCGGTACGCCCAGCGGCAACATCCTCGGGGTGTCGGGCGCGGTTGCCGCCGGTGGTACAGCGGGGCTCGGCGCGCTGGGGCAGACGCTCCTGCCGGGCTTGAACGTCGGCTGGCTGCACAACATGTTCGGCGTGCAGGGCCTCGGCGCGCTGCTGAATTATTTCGCGGGCGTGAGCGACGCGAACGTCCTGTCGACGCCGAACCTCATCACGCTCGACAACGAAGAGGCGAAGATCGTCGTCGGCCAGAACGTGCCGATTCCGACGGGGTCGTATTCGAACCTGACGAGCGGCAACACGAACAACGCATTCAATACCTACGATCGCCGCGATGTCGGCCTCACGCTGCATGTGAAGCCGCAGATCACCGACGGCGGCATCCTGAAGTTGCAGCTCTACACCGAGGATTCGGCGGTCGTCACCAGCACGTTGACCGCCACGACCGGCCCGACCTTCACCAAGCGCTCGATCCAGTCGACGATCCTGGCGGACAACGGCGAAATCATCGTGCTCGGCGGCCTGATGCAGGACAACTACAACGTGTCGAACAGCAAGGTGCCGCTGCTGGGCGACATCCCGTGGATCGGCCAGCTGTTCCGCTCGGAATCGAAGAACCGACAGAAGACCAACCTGATGGTGTTCCTGCGCCCGGTGATCATCACCGACCGGCAGACCGCGCAGGCGGTGTCGGCGAACCGCTACGACTATATCCAGGGCGTCACGGGCTCGTATAAGTCTGACAACAACGTCATGCGTGACAAGGACGATCCGACCGTTCCGCCGATGCCGCTCGGCCCGAGCGAAGGCGGCTCGGCACTGAACCTGTTCGACCTGACGAAGATTCGCCGCCAGCAGCAGGGCCCGCAGTCGGCGCAGCAGGCGCAACCGGCCGTCCAGCCGCAAGCCGTGCCGCAGCAGCAGATGCAGCAACAGCCGCTGACGGTGCCGCCGGGAGCCTCGCAGTGACCGACGTGCTCGCGTCCTCCGCCCACGACGGCGCGCCGGGCGAACGGCAGCCGCCGTCGCCGCTCGCCGCGCGCCTGTTGCCGTACGGCTTTGCGAAGAGCGGCCAGGTGCTGATCGCGCACCAGCTCGACGACACGCTCGAGGTGTGGATCAGCGAACGCACGAACGACGCGGCGCTCGCCGAAATCGCGCGCAACTTCGGCTCGATCTCCGTGCATCGCGTGCCGGCCGACGAGCTCGCGCAGGCAATCAACCAGGCCTACGCGCGCCAGGACGGCAGCGCGGCGCAGATCGTCGGCGAGGTCGAAGGCGAAGTCGACCTGTCGCGGCTGATGCAGGACATCCCCGAAGTCGAGGATCTGCTCGAATCGGAAGACGACGCGCCGATCATCCGGATGATCAACGCGCTGCTCACGCAAGCGGCGCGCGAACAGGCCTCGGACATTCACATCGAGCCGTTCGAGAACGCATCGGTCGTGCGCTTTCGCGTCGACGGCACGCTGCGCGACGTCGTGCGCCCGAAGAAGGCGCTGCACGGCGCGCTGATCTCGCGGATCAAGATCATGGCGCAGCTCGACATCGCCGAGAAGCGCCTGCCGCAGGACGGCCGCATCACGCTGCGCGTCGGCGGCCGGCCGGTCGACGTGCGCGTGTCGACGCTACCGACCGGGCACGGCGAGCGCGCGGTGCTGCGTCTGCTGGAAAAGGATGCGCAGCGCCTGAACCTCGAGGCGCTCGGGATGGGCCGCGACACGCTCGTCCAGTTCGACAAGCTGATCGGCCGCCCGCACGGGATCGTGCTGGTGACGGGCCCGACCGGTTCGGGCAAGACGACGACGCTGTATGCGTCGATGTCGCGGCTCGAAACGGCGACGACCAACATCATGACCGTCGAGGATCCGATCGAATACGACTTGTCCGGCATCGGCCAGACGCAGGTGAACGAGCGGATCGGAATGACCTTTGCCCGCGCGCTGCGTTCGATCCTGCGCCAGGACCCGGACGTGATCATGATCGGCGAAATCCGCGATCTGGAAACCGCGCAGATCGCGGTGCAGGCATCGCTGACGGGCCACCTCGTGCTCGCGACGCTGCACACCAACGACGCGGCGTCGGCCGTCACACGCTTGACCGACATGGGCGTCGAGCCGTACCTGCTCGCGTCGTCGCTGCTCGGCGTGCTCGCGCAGCGCCTGGTGCGCCAGCTCTGCCCAGTCTGCAAGGAAGAGCGGCACGAGGAAGGCCGCACCGTGTGGCATCCGGTCGGCTGCGACAAGTGCGGGCATTCGGGCTACACGGGCCGGCGCGGCGTGTACGAACTGCTGGTGGTCGACGATTCGATCCGCACGCTGATCCATCGCAACGCGGCCGATGCGGAGATTCTCGCCGCGGGCCGCGCGGAAGGGATGCGCACGCTGCGCGACGACGCCGAGCGCTGGCTCGCGGCCGGCGCGACGTCGCTCGAGGAAGTGCTGCGCGTGACGGGAGGCGCATAGCGCGATGCCGGCATTCCGTTTCGAAGCAATCGATTCGGCGGGGCGCGCGCAGAAAGGCGTGATCGACGCCGACAGCGCGCGCGCCGCGCGCGGCCAGCTGCGCACGCAGGGGCTCACGCCGCTCGTCGTCGAGCCGGCCGCCAGCGCGACCCGCGGCGCGCGCTCGCAGCGCCTAGCGTTCGGCCGCAAGCTGTCGCAGCGCGAGCAGGCGATCCTCACGCGCCAGCTCGCGAGCCTGCTGATCGCGGGGCTGCCGCTCGACGAGGCGCTCGGCGTGCTCACCGAGCAGGCCGAGCGCGACTACATTCGCGAACTGATGGCCGCGATCCGAGCGGAAGTGCTCGGCGGCCATTCGCTCGCGAACGCGCTGGGCCAGCATCCGCGCGACTTTCCGGAAATCTACCGCGCGCTCGTCGCGGCGGGCGAGCACACCGGCAAGCTCGGCATCGTGCTGTCGCGCCTCGCCGACTACATCGAACAGAGCAACGCGCTGAAGCAGAAGATCCTGCTGGCGTTCACGTATCCGGGAATCGTCACGCTGATCGCATTCGGCATCGTCACGTTCCTGCTGAGCTATGTCGTGCCGCAGGTCGTCAACGTGTTCGCGAGCACGAAGCAGCAACTGCCGCTGCTGACGATCGTGATGATGGCGCTGTCGGATTTCGTCCGGCACTGGTGGTGGGCGATCCTGATCGCGGTCGCGCTCGTCGTGTGGTTCGTGAAGGCGACGCTGTCGCGCGACGGGCCCAGGCTCGCGTTCGACCGCTGGGTGCTGACGGCGCCGCTCGCGGGCAAGCTCGTGCGCGGCTACAACACGGTGCGCTTCGCGAGCACGCTCGGGATCCTGACCGCGGCCGGCGTGCCGATCCTGCGCGCGTTGCAGGCGGCCGGCGAGACGCTGTCGAACCGCGCGATGCGCGCGAACATCGACGATGCGATCGTGCGCGTGCGCGAAGGCTCCGCGCTGTCGCGCGCGCTGAACAACGTGAAGACGTTTCCGCCGGTGCTGGTGCACCTGATCCGTTCAGGCGAGGCGACGGGCGACGTGACGACGATGCTCGATCGCGCGGCGGAAGGCGAGGCGCGCGAACTCGAGCGGCGCACGATGTTCCTGACGAGCCTGCTCGAGCCGCTTTTGATCCTCGCGATGGGCGGCATCGTGCTCGTGATCGTGCTGGCCGTGATGCTGCCGATCATCGAGCTGAACAACATGGTGCAGTGACGGCCCGGGCGCCGGTCGGGCCGCCGCCGTTCAACGCATGTAGATCGCGGGGGACGGCGTGTTCGCGGGGAGCTGGATTTCGGCGCGGGCGCCGTTGCGGTCGACGATGATCGAGCGGCTGCGGACTTCCGCGAGCTTCGCGCCGGGCGTGACTTCCGCGCCGAGCGACACGGCACGCGGCGGTTCGCCGCCGACGCCGACGATCGCGGCGCCGCCATGATCGAGCGCGAGAATGCCGAACAGGTGGATGTCCTGCACGGGATTCTTGTCGAGCTGTCCGCCGAAGAGCGCGGCGGCGTCCTCGGTGCGGATCGGCAACCGCGCGGCGGCGGCGGGCAGCGGCGCTTCGCGGGCCGACAGCGTGACGACCCAGTAGGTGGCCGTCGCGCACAAACCCGCGAAGAGGGCTAGGGAGAGGATCCGGATCGAGAGCGCGTTCATGCGCGCTATTGTACGGATGTATATGAAATTTGCGTTGGGTGAAAGCCCTCGGCAATGCGCGCCTTACAATGCGTGCTCCGCGCCCGGGGAAACGGAAGCCAGCCGTCAGGCAAGCGTCCGGAATACGCCGGGTGCGTCACTCAATCGACGATATTTTTTGGAAAGAGGTAGTCAGTCATGCAAACGTGGATCACTCGCCGTAATGCGGCCGTGCGCCGTCAGCGCGGTTTCACGCTGATCGAGATCATGGTGGTGGTCGCGATCCTCGGGATCCTGGCGGCACTGATCGTGCCGAAGATCATGAGCCGTCCCGACGAGGCACGCCGTATCGCCGCGAAGCAGGACATCGGCACGATCATGCAGGCGCTCAAGCTGTATCGTCTCGACAACGGCCGCTATCCGACCCAGGAACAGGGCCTGAACGCGTTGACCCAGAAGCCGACCACCGATCCGATCCCGAACAACTGGAAGGACGGCGGCTATCTCGAGCGCCTGCCGAACGATCCGTGGGGCAATGGGTACAAGTACCTGAACCCGGGCGTGCACGGGGAGATCGACGTGTTCAGCTACGGCGCCGACGGCAAGGAAGGCGGCGAGAGCAACGATTCCGACATCGGTTCGTGGCAGTAAGCCCGCGCTGACCGGACCGACGTTCTTCCCGTTTCTTCACTTCATGCCCGCCCTTCGCACGCCCTTGCGCTCCGCTCGCGCTCGCCGCGATGCCCGCGACGGCCGCGTGCGTCGCGGCGCGGCCGTGATCGCGGCGCGAGCGCGCGGCTTCACGCTGCTCGAGATGCTGGTCGTGCTCGTGATCGCGGGCCTGCTGGTGTCGCTCGCGTCGCTGTCGCTCACACGCAATCCGCGCACCGACCTGCGCGAGGAAGCGCAGCGCATCGCGCTGCTGTTCGAGACGGCCGGCGACGAAGCGCAGGTGCGCGCGCGCCCGATCGCGTGGCAGCCGACCGCGCACGGCTTCCGTTTCGACGTGAGCTCGCCCGATGGCTGGCGCACGCTGCGCGACGACGTGCTGCGCCCGCGCGACTGGGACGGCGGCGTCACCGGCGCCGATATCGACTATCCCGGATCCGACACGCGTGCGAGCCGCGTCGTGTTCGGCATCGAAAGCGTCGACACGCCGGTGCGCGTGACGCTCCATTCGGCAGTCGGCAGCGCGACGATCGTCGGCACCGGCAACGGCCGCTACGAGGTGCAATGACGATGCGTCGTCGCCTGCCCTTCCCGGCTCCTTCCCGAGGCTTCACGATGATCGAGGTGCTGGTCGCGCTCGCGATCATCGCGGTCGCGCTCGCCGCGTCGATCCGCGCGGTCGGCACGATGGCGACCAATGCATCCGATCTCCATCGCCGGCTGCTCGCCGGCTGGAGCGCCGACAACGCACTCGCGCAGCTGCGGCTCACGCATGCGTGGCCGGAGGTCGGCGAGCAGAGTTTCGACTGTTCGCAAGGCAACGTGCAGCTCGTTTGCACGCAACGCGTGAGCACGACGCCGAACCCGGTGTTCCGGCGCGTGCAGATGTCGGTGAGCATGCCGGGGCACGCCGGCGTGCTCGCGCAAATGGTGACGGTGGTCGCGAATGAAACCAGCCGTCCGCTCTGACGCGCCGATGCGGCGCCGGCCCGTGCGTTCCGTCGGCTCGCGCCGCGTGCGCGGCTTCACGCTGATCGAACTGATGATCGCGATCGCGATCCTCGCGGTGGTCGCGATCCTCTCGTGGCGTGGCCTCGACCAGATCATGCGCGGTCGCGACAAGGTCGCGTCCGCGATGGAGGACGAGCGCATCTTCGCGCAGATGTTCGACCAGATGCGCATCGACGCGCGGCTCGCCGCCACCGACGACGAAGCCGGCCAGCCGGCGATCGGCGTCGCCGGCAACACGCTGCAGATCGTCCGCGAACTCGACGTGCCGGGCGCCGCGCCGCGGCTGCAGGTGGTCCGCTACCGGATCGCCGGCGGGCGCGTCGTGCGCTATGCGTCGCCGCCGCTCGACGACGCGAACCGCCTGCGCGACGTGCTGAAGGACAGCAGCGTCGACGGCTGGAGCTGGGTCGCGCTGATGGGCGGCGTCGGTGCGATCGACGCGAAGCTGTACGTGCCGCGCGTCGGCTGGACCACCAACCTGCAGGCGGCCAGCGACGCGCTGTCGCAGAACAACGATGCGCTGAAGGTGCCGCAGATCGGCAACGCGCCGCCGACGCGCGCGGTGACGGGGCTGCAGGTCAGCATCGGCGCGACGTCGCTGCGCGTGCCCGTCACGCGCATTTTCCTCGTCGGGGAATGACGATGCGCGCGCGCCCTCACCGTTCCCGGTTCGCCACTCGCGGCGGCGCACGCGCGCATGTACGCACCCGCCGCGAGCGCGGTGCGGCGATCATCACCGCGCTGCTCGTCGTCGCGCTGTCGGCGATCCTCGTGTCGGGGATGCTGTGGCGTCAGCAGGTGCAGATTCGCCGCATCGAGAACCAGCGCGTGATCGCGCAGGCGCAGTGGGTCGCGCGCGGCGCGCTCGACTGGACGCGCATGATCCTGCGCTCCGAAGGCGACACGGCGCCCGGCATCACCTATCTCGGCGGGATCTGGGCCGTGCCGATCGCGAAGACCAAGCTGTCCGACTTCCTCGGCCGGATCGGCGCGCCGAACGACAACGGCGGCGAAGACACCTACATCTCCGGATCGATCGAGGACGCGCAGGCGAAGTACAACCTGCGCAACCTCGTGTCGTCGCCGGCGCCCGGCGTGCTGCAGCTCAACGTGATGCAGCTCCAGGCATTCCAGCGGCTGTTGACGACGCTCGGCTACGACGGCGCGTTCGCGAAGCGGATCGCGCTGCAGATGCGCGCGGGCCTGATGCATTCGGCGACGCGTTTCCAGACGCCGACGCTGCCCGGCGCCGGTACGGCCGCGACCGCGCCGGTGCCCGGCGGCGACATGACCGGCAACATCACCGACGAACCGGGGATGTCCGACGGCGATCGCGGGCCCGCGCCGCTCCAGATGACCGGCGTCGACAGCCTGCTCGACGTCGACGGCGTGACGCCCGAGATGGTCGCGCGGCTGCGCCCGTTCGTCACCGTGCTGCCGACCACCACGCCGGTGAACATGAATACCGCGCCGGCCGAGGTGATCGCGGCGCTGGTGCCGGGGATGAGCGTGTCGTCCGCGCAGGCGCTCGTGGCGCGGCGCGAGACCGTGTTTTTCCGCAACGTCGGCGACGTGCAGCTCGCGCTGCGCGGCGCCGGAGCGCCGCCGAACGCGACGATCGACTCGAGCCTCGTCGACGTCAATTCGAACTATTTCATCGTGCATGGCCGGATTCAGCACGATCGCGCGGAGGTCGATCGCACCTCGCTCGTGTATCGTGATTCGACCACGCACTCGACGCGGGTCGTGCGCATCCGCGACCAGCTATAACGACGCCATTCGGGAGAGGAGCTCTTGAGCACGCTGATTGTTTCTTTGCCGCCGCGTGAGCCGGCCGTGCCGTTGCAGGAGTGGCAGTGGCCCGAGCTGCCGTTCACGCTCGTGGACAAGGCCGGCCAGGTGCAGCGCGCGGGCCGCGCCGCGCTCGCGCTGCTGCCGCGCGCGAACGCGACGGTGCTGATCGTCGCCGCGCGCGACGTGCTGCTGCTGGCCGCGACCGTGCCGCCGCTCAAGGGGCCGAAGCTGCGCCAGGCGCTGCCCAACATCGTCGAGGACCAGCTGATCCAGGATCCGCTCGGCTGCCATATCGCGCTCGATCCGGTCGCGCTGCCGGACGGCCGCCGCGTGCTGGCCGTCGTCGATCGCGCGTGGTTCCGCGCGATCTGCGACGCGTTCACGGCGGCCGGCCATCGCCACCTGAGCGCCGTGCCCGCGACGCGCTGCCTGCCCGCGCCGCGGGCGCCGGCGGCGGACGCTGCGCCCGATGCGCCTGCCGAGGGTGAGGCCACGCCGGCCGCCGCAATCACGACGGCGGACGAGCCGCCCCTTCGCCCGACGGCGGTGGCCGCGGTGCTCGGCCTCGCGACGACGGTCGAACCCGTGCTCGTGGAAGCCGGCGCGCAGCCGGCCGCGGCCGGTGCGCCGCGTCTCGAGCTTGCGATCGCGCGCGGCGCGCTCGGCGAAGGTTTCGCGGCGCCGGCATCCCGCGCGGGCGGCACGCTGGCCGCGCTCGCCGGTGGCGGCGACGTCGAGCTGTACGAACTCGGCGAACCGGGCGCGGAGCCGCGCCTCGCGTCGGTCGGTCGTGCCGACGGCCCGCTGCTGCCCGGCGCGCAACCGCTGTCGTTCGACGCATTCGCGCGGCGTGCGCTGACCGAACGCTTCGATCTGTGCCAGTTCGAATTCGAATCCCAGCCGTGGCGCTTCGACCGCGCGACGGTGAAGCGCCTGCGCGTGCCGATCGCCCTCGCCGCGGCCACGCTCGGCGTCGCGGTGATCGGGATGAACCTGCACTGGTGGAAGCTGTCGCGCGAGCGCGACGCGCTGTCCGCGCAGATCACCGAGACGCTGCTGTCGGCCTTCCCGAAGACGACGACGGTGCTCGATCCGCCTGCGCAGATGCAGCGTCAGCTCGACCAGCTGCGCCTTGCGGCGGGCGAGCTGTCGCCGAACGATTTCCTCGCGCTGTCGAGCGGGTTGTCGCGTTCGATGGGCGCACTGCCGCTGAACGGAATCGCGTCGCTCGATTATCACGACCGGCGGCTCGACGTCGGCTTCAAGCCGGAGGTCAAGGTCGACCCCGATTTCCCGCAGCGTCTCGCGCGCAACGGGCTGTCCGGCGAAGTCGACAGCAGCACCGGCAAATGGACGATCCGGAGCCGCTCATGAAGACCGAACAACTGAACCAGACGCTGGCCCAGTTCTGGGGCGAACGCACGCCGCGCGAGCGGACGCTGCTCGGCTGGGGCGGCGCCGTGCTGGCGGTCGCGATCGCGTATTCGGTGCTGTGGTCGCCCGCGCAGGAAGGCCGCGCGCGGATCCGCCACGAACTGCCGACGATGCGCCGCGAGCTCGCGCAGATGACCGCGCAGGCCACCGAGGCGAAGTCGCTGACGGCCGCCGCGCAAGGCGTCGCGCCGACCGGCCTCGCGCTGAAGGACGCGCTCACCGCGTCGCTGTCCGATCACGGGCTGCAGGGCGCGCAGGTGCAGGTCGTCGGTAACGGCGTGCAGGTCCAGATGAAGAACGTGCCGTTCCCGGTGTGGACGCAGTGGCTCGACGATGCGCGCCGGCAGTTCAAGGTGCAGGTCGGCGAAGCGCACGTGACCGCGCTGAAGGAAGACGGCCAGGTCGACCTGACGGCCGTGATGCAACCCTCGACGCAGAAATGACGCAGTGGATGAAACAAGCGACGGTCGGCCGATGAGGCCAGGGATTCGGCGGCTCGTCGCCGCATTGCCGTGGGTGGTGGCGGGCGGGCTCGCGACGGCGCTGACGCTCGTCGCGCTCGCGCCGGCCGCCTGGATCGCCCCGCAGTTCGCGCGCGCGACCGGCGGGCACGTCAACCTCGTCGATCCGGACGGATCGCTGTGGCACGGCTCGGGCACGCTGATGCTCGCGCCCGGCGCGGACCAGAGCGCAGCGACGCTGCTGCCGGGCCGGGTCGAATGGACCACGGGCTTCTGGCCGCTCCTGACCGGGCGCGTGCAGATGCGCATGCGGCAGACCGAGGCGATGCCCGACGCCGTCACGCTCGACGCGACGTGGCGCGGCGCGGTGCTGTCGGCGGGCTCGATGGCCGTGCCCGCGTCGCTGCTCGCCGGGCTCGGCACGCCGTTCAACACGCTCGACCTGCAGGGTGACGTGCGGCTTGGCTGGACCGACTGGCGGATGATCGGCAACAACGCGTTCGGCCAGTTGACGGTGACGATCGATTCGATGAGTTCGCGCGTGTCGCGCGTGAAGCCGCTCGGGTCGTACCGGGCAGTGCTACAGGCGAAGGGGGCGGACGCCGATCTCGACCTGTCGACGACGCAGGGCCCGCTGTTCCTCGACGGGCACGGCAGCTTCGGCCCCGGTCAGGGTTCGTTTCGCGGCACCGCGCACGCGGCGCCCGAGCAGCAGGCGAATCTCGCCGGGCTGCTGAACTTGCTCGGCCATCCGATCGGCAACAACCAGGTGTCGCTGATCTTCGGCGACGCGACGCGCTGACGCGCCCGGCGCGCTCGCCTTTTCCCGTCTTACTTCTGCGCGAGCGGTGCGGCAGCCGACGGCGCCGCCGCACCGGATGCCGGCACCGGCGCTGGCACCGGCGCCGCCACGTCGCCCGTTTCGCGCGCCATGTCCGATGCATCCCAGCCGCCGCCGAGCGCCTTTACGAGCCCGACCGACGACACCATCCGCTGCCCGCCGATCGTCGCGAGCTTTTGCTGCGCGGTGAACGCGGTGGTCTGCGCGGTCAGCACGTTCAGGTAGGCGACCGTGCCGGCCTTGTACTGGTTCGTGACGATCGCGAGCGCGTGCTCGGCGCTGTCGACGGCCTGCCGCTGCACGTCGACTTCCTGCGCGAGGATGCGCTGCGACGCGAGGTTGTCCTCGACGTCCTGGAACGCGGTGAGCACCGCGAGGCGGTACGCGGCGACGTCCTGGTCGTAGGTCGCGCGCGCGGCATCGGTCTGCGCGGCGCGCAGGCCGGCGTCGAACAACGTCGCCGCGAGCTGCGGGCCGACCGTCCAGAACCGCGCGGGCAGCGTGAACAGCTGCGACCACACCGAGCTCTGGAAACCGCCCGTGGCCGACAGCGTGAGCGTCGGGAAGAACGCGGCAATCGCGACGCCGATCTGCTCGTTCGCGGCCGCCGCGCGGCGCTCGGCCGCCGCGATGTCGGGCCGGCGCTCGAGCAGCGCGGACGGCACGTCGACCGGCGTGATCGGCGGCTCCGCCGCGAGCGGATTCGGCGGCAGCGAGAACGTCGAGGCCGGTTCGCCGATCAGCGTCGCGATCGCGTGCTCGTACTGCGCGCGCGCGACGCCGTTTTCGATCGCCGCGGCCTGCGCGCTCTGCAGCTGCGTCTGCGCCTGGATCACGTCCGCGCGCGCGGCGACGCCCTGCGCGTACTGGTTCTGCGTGAGCTTCAGCGATTCGCCGTACGACTTCACGGTGTCGTCGAGCAGCTTCTGCAGCGCATCGGACGTGCGCAGCTGGAAGTAGGTCTGCGCGAGCAGCGCCTGCTGCGACAGCCGCGCGTTCGCGAGATCGGCCGCGGCGGCCGCCTCGCCGGCGCGCTGCGCGCTGACGCTGCGGCTCACCTTGCCCCACAGGTCGGGCTCCCAGCTCGCATCGAGACCGACGCTGTAGCTGTTGCCGATCGACGAACTGCTGCCGAAGCCCGACGTGCTCGACGTCGACGCGCGCCCGGTGCGGGAGCGCGAGCCCGACGCGGTCAGCCCGACGGTCGGGAAGTACGCGGCACGCGCTTCGGCGACGAGCGCGCGGGCTTGCCGGTACGCGGCGGCCGATTGCGCGATGGTCTGGTTCGATGCGTTGAGCTTGCCGATCAGCGCGTCGAGCTGCGGATCGTTGTAGACGGTCCACCACGGGCCGCGGTCGGCCCGGTCGGCGGGCTGCGCGACCTTCCAGCCGGCCGGCGCTTCCTTGAAGGCGGCGGGGATCGACGTGTCGGGCCGGTGATAGTCGGGCCCGACGGCGCAGCCGGCGAGCAGCACGGCCGTCGCAACGGCGACGGCGGCGCTCAGCGGGCGAAGGGCGCGCGGGAGGGGGGCGTACGGCATCGTGGTATTCCTGTCTGGGCGCGATGGCCGGCGAGCGGCGTCGCGCGATGCGGTCGTTGTGCCGCTGGCGGACAAATGGTAACTGACGGCGGGAAAGCTGCGCAGCCCTAAGGGTACGGTGCGCGGCGGCACGAATGTGTTACCGGCTCGGCCGGCCGGTTTACCGGTCATTACGGATCGCTTGCGCACGGAGCGGGCAACGAATGCGGCGCGGACGGCGCCGGGCCGCGGGGATGCGGCCGGCGTTCAGTCCGGATGGCGGGGGTGGCGCGGGGTCAGTGGCAGTGCACGGGCGCCGGGACGGGATCGGCGGCGGACCGCCATGTCGACGGCTCCGTTGCCGCCGGCTGGCTCGTGCGGCGGGCGGTGTGCTTCGCGTTGCGCTGCCGGCGGTGATCGAACCATGCGAACCCGAGTGCCGCGAGCGATCCGCCCGGTACCACCAGCATCGTCACGTACAGCGCGATCTTCCAGCCGCGGTGCGGCCCGGAGAACACATGATGAGCGGTATCGGTCAGGTTGCGGCGCAGCGCGCCGGCGGCATTTTTCAGGAACAGCATCGCGAACATCCTCGGGGTGCCCGGCAGCGCGGGCGAAGCGGTCAGAACATCGTCTCCGGCAGTGCAACATGCACGTCGTAACTGGTTGCCTGAAATAATATTGACTAAGCAATTAATTTTCAAGATACTGGGCGCGTTTTGACCTGAAACGCACTATTGCTGCGCGCGCAATTCGCATGAACGGCGGCCTCTACGATCCCGACACCATCGCACTGGAAACGAGCCTCGGTTATTACCTGACCAAGGCCCGGCAGGCGCTCGTCGAGCGAATGGACCGCGCGCTCGAGCCGTACGACCTCACCGCGCAGCAGATCGGCGTGATCCTGCTGTTGTCGCGCGGCTATGCGCGCACGCCGTTCGAGCTGTCGCGCAAGATGTCGTACGACAGTGGATCGATGACCCGGATGCTCGACCGTCTCGAGCGCAAGGGCCTGATCGCACGCTCGCGCAGCGAACAGGACCGCCGGGTGATCGAGCTGACGCTGACCGAACGCGGCGCCGAAGCGGCCCGCGCGCTGCCGTCGCTGATCGCGACCGCGCTGAACGCGCAGCTTGCCGGCTTCTCGGCCGACGAGCTCGCGCTGCTCACCGGCCTGCTGCAGCGGTTCATCGCCAACGGGCCCGGCGACACCGGCTGCCCGAAGCCCGACGAACCGGATTGTTGAGCACGGAGGCCCGATGTTTAGGTTAAGCAGTCGCTTATTTCTCTGTCTGGGCAGAAGATGACAAGGCACGCGCTCCGTCTCTCCCCTCACCCGTTCCCACCAGCCGGGCCGCGCGATATCGTGCGCCCGTGCGCTGTGCCGGCGCGTCGCGCGCGCCGCGTCTAGGAGATTCCGATGTCCGCCACCACGGCATCCGCCGCGCCCCGTCCCGCCGAACCCGCGCCGCTGACCGGCGGCGCGCTCGCGCTCCTCACCGTCGGGCTCGCGCTCGGCACCTTCATGGAAGTGCTCGACACGTCGATCGCGAACGTCGCGGTGCCGACCATCTCGGGCAGCCTCGGCGTCGCGACGAGCGAAGGCACGTGGGTGATCTCGTCGTATTCGGTCGCGTCCGCGATCGCGGTGCCGCTGACCGGCTGGCTCGCGCGACGGGTCGGCGAAGTGCGCCTGTTCACGCTGTCGGTGCTCGCGTTCACGATCGCGTCGGCGCTGTGCGGCCTCGCGGAGAACTTCGAGACGCTGATTGCGTTCCGGCTGCTGCAGGGCCTCGTGTCGGGGCCGATGGTGCCGCTGTCGCAGACGATCCTGATGCGCAGCTATCCGCCCGCGAAGCGCGGGCTCGCGCTCGGGCTATGGGCGATGACGGTGATCGTCGCGCCGATCTTCGGCCCGTTGCTGGGCGGCTGGATCAGCGACAACTACACGTGGCCGTGGATCTTCTACATCAACCTGCCGATCGGGATCTTTTCGGCGGCCTGCGCGTACTTCCTGCTGCGCGGCCGCGAGACGAAGACGACGAAGCAGCGGATCGACGCGGTCGGCCTCGCGCTGCTCGTGATCGGCGTGTCGTGCCTGCAGATGATGCTCGACCTCGGCAAGGACCGCGACTGGTTCAACTCGACCTTCATCGTCGCGCTCGCGCTGATCGCGGTCGTGTCGCTGGCGTTCATGCTCGTGTGGGAGGCGACCGAGAAGGAACCGGTGGTCGATCTGTCGCTGTTCAAGGACCGCAACTTCGCCCTCGGCGCGATGATCATCTCGTTCGGCTTCATGGCTTTTTTCGGCTCGGTCGTGATCTTCCCGCTGTGGCTGCAGACGGTGATGGGCTACACGGCCGGCAAGGCCGGCCTCGCGACCGCGCCGGTCGGGCTGCTCGCGCTCGTGTTGTCGCCGCTGATCGGCCGCAACATGCACCGGCTCGACTTGCGGATGGTCGCGAGCTTCGCGTTCATCGTGTTCGCCGGCGTGTCGATCTGGAACTCGACGTTCACGCTCGACGTGCCGTTCAACCACGTGATCCTGCCGCGGCTCGTGCAGGGGATCGGCGTCGCGTGCTTCTTCGTGCCGATGACGACGATCACGCTGTCGAGCATCTCCGACGAGCGGCTCGCGAGCGCGTCGGGGCTGTCGAACTTCCTGCGCACGCTGTCCGGCGCGATCGGCACCGCGGCCAGCTCGACGTTCTGGGAGAACGACGCGATCTACCACCACGCGCGGCTGTCGGAATCGGTGAGCGTCTATGCGCAGAGCACGACCGACTACCAGGGCGCGCTCGCACAGCTCGGCATCGTCGGGCAGACGGCCAACGCGCAGCTCAACCAGCTCGTCACGCAGCAAGGCTTCATGATGGCGACCAACGACTTCTTTCACCTGTCGGCGGGCGTGTTCATCGCGCTCGCGGCGCTCGTGTGGATCACGAAGCCGAAGAAGGGCGCAGGGCCGGCGATGGGGCACTGAACGCGCGGCGGGCCGCGCCGGCGCCGGCCCGCTCCTCTTCCATCCCGGCGGTGGGTCTCACTCCCGCGCCAGCAATCCGCCGAAGGCCAGATCGTCGCCCGACGCGATCGGCAGCGTCGCCCGCGCGACCTCGAGCCATGCACGCGCCGCGTGCGACAGGTAACCCTTCTTCAGCCAGCCGAGCGCGATCGCCCACGTGATTTCCGGCTCGACGATCGGCCGGCACGTGAACTGCCGCGCGTCGAGCCGCCGGCAGTACGGCTCCGGCAACAGCGCGATACCGACGCCCGCGTGCACGAGGGCCGCCATGAAATCCCAGTGTCCGCTGCGGCTCACGATCGACGGCGTGAAGCCGGCCTGCCGGCACGCGTCGAGCACCGCGTCGTGCAGCGCGAGGCTCTCCGCGTAGAACACGAACGACTCGCGCGCGAGATCGGCGAGCGGCACGGCCTTGTGGTCCTCCCAGCGCGACTCGCGCGGCGCGACGAGCCACAGCGGCGCGCGCACCATCGGCAACCGCTCGAACGTGGCGGGATCGACCGGCTCCAGCAGCCCGCCGAGCTCGAGCTCGCCCGACATCAGCGCGGCCTCGATCATCCGCGCGCCCTGCTCGAACAGCTTCAGCTCGATGTTCGGATAGCGTTGCTTGTACGCGGCGATGATCGGCGTGAACAGCGACCCGCCGAGCGGCGGAATGCCGATCGTCAGCTCGCCGCGCCCGAGCGTGCCGAGATCCTTCAGCTCCGACTGCAGCTGCGCCTGCGCGGCGAGCACGTCCTGGCCGCGCTGGAACACGATCCGCCCCGCGTCGGTCAGCACCATCTGCCGGCCGTCGCGCAGCAGCAGCGGCGAGCCGATCTCGTCCTCGAGCGCCTTCACCATCTTGCTGATGGTCGGCTGCGTGACGAACAGCCGGTCGGCGGCCGCCGTGAAACTCTGCTGACGGACCACCTCGACGAAGTACCGCAGCGCGCGCAATTCCATCGATCACTCCCCAGGTTGGTGCAGCGAACACAAACTGAATTCCGAATTGGAATGATAAGGATAGAGACAAGTCATTTTATTTATGGTTAGGGGAAACCCTATACTCACACCATCGACGAAATATCTGTATGGAGCCCGCCATGACCCAGCCGACCGCCACTGCCGCCGCCCGCCCCGCCGCTTCGGGCAACGTTGCGCGTACGGGCCGGATCGTGCTTCAGGCCGCCGCGCTCGGCGTGCTGTGGATGGCCGTCGACTGGACGGTACGCGCGGTCGGGCTGCCGGTGCCGTCCGGCGTGATCGGCCTCGCGGTGCTGCTCGCGCTGCTGTTTTCAGGCCGCGTCGCGCCCGCGTGGGTCAAGGACGGCGCGAACTGGCTGCTGTCCGACATGCTGCTGTTCTTCGTGCCGGCCGCCGTCGCGGCCGTCCAGTACGGCGGGCTCTTCCGCGAGGACGGCTGGCGTATCGCGCTGGTCATGCTCGCCGGCACCGCCTTCGTGATGGTCGCGGTGGCGGTGGCGGTCGATCTCGCCGCGAAGCTCGAACGCCGCCTCGCCGCGCAGCGCGTGTTCGCCGAGCGCCGCCGCGCGCGCCTCGCCACCGTGTCCGCCCACTGAGCCGGAGCCTGGAATGCCCGCGCTGCTGTCGAACCTGTCCGCCGACCAAGTGAATACCGCGATCTCCGTCGGCTGCTTCGTGCTGACGGTCGTCCTGTATTTTGTGTCGAAGCGGCTTTACGCGTACAGGAAGACGCTGCTGTTCTCACCGCTCGTGTTCGTGCCCGGCGTGCTGGTGCTGCTGGTCCTGCTGACCGGCATCCCGTATTCGGTCTATTTCCGCGACACGCGCTGGCTGATGTGGCTGCTCGGCCCGGCGACGATCGCGTTCGCGGTGCCGATCTACGAGTACCGCGACCTGATCCGCCGCCACTGGCTGTCGCTGTCGGTCGGCGTCGCGGTCGGGATCGGCGCGGGCGTGTGCGGGTCGCTGCTGCTCGCGAAGCTGCTGCACCTGTCGCCCGAGCTGCAGCGCTCGCTGATGACGCGCTCGGTCTCGACCCCGTTCGCGCTGGCCGTATCCGACAAGATCCATGCACCGAAGGACCTCACCGCCCTCTTCGTGATCGCGACCGGCATCTGCGGGATGCTGCTCGGCGAAATCGTGCTGGCGCTGGTGCCGATGCGCACGCGGCTCGCGCGCGGCGCGCTGTTCGGCGCGGCCGCCCACGGCGTGGGCACCGCGAAGGCGCGCGAGATCGGCAGCGAGGAAGGCGTCGTGTCGAGCCTCACGATGATGATCGCCGGCGTCGCGATGGTGCTGATCGCGCCGCTCTTGTCGCTGTTGCCGATCTGACGCCGCGCGGGC
Organism: Burkholderia sp. BCC1640; assembly: GCF_902833125.1. Lineage (NCBI taxonomy): Bacteria > Pseudomonadati > Pseudomonadota > Betaproteobacteria > Burkholderiales > Burkholderiaceae > Burkholderia > Burkholderia sp. BCC1640. The sequence goes on from NZ_CADFEF010000004.1 coordinate 227,422, forward strand.
GGGCGCCGCCGCCAGCCCGCTCCGCCTCGCTGCCCCGGCGCCCGCCGGCCGCGCCTCGCCCCGCCGTTCCCGCCCTGCATCGAGCCGACACCCGCCCGACAATCGGCTGAGATAGCCGCAATTCCCCCCTCTTTTCCGCCCATCGGGCTCGGCCCGGATGCCGAACAATGCATGCTACGAGACATCACGCACGCATTCACATGGCCTCCACGACTGCAAACCCGACCGCCGACAAGCCGGCTTCGTCCGGCAAGTTCAAGCGCATCGCGCTCATCGCCGTCATCGCGCTGGGCGCGGCCGCCGCCGCCGCGGGCGGCATGTACGTGTTCCTGAGCAAGGCAGGCGTCGGCCATGCGAGCGCGCCCGCCGAACCCGCGCCGCTTGCCGCGCCGGTGTTCTTCCCGCTCGACCCGTTGACCGTGAACCTGCAGTCGGACGACGGCGTGCAGCACTACCTGCGCGTCGGCCTGTCGCTGAAGCTCACCGACCCGAAGGCGCAGGAGCAGCTGACCGCGCGCATGCCGGAGATCCGCAGCCGGATCCTGCTCGCGCTGTCGAACAAGCATCCCGAGGATCTCGCGACGCCGGACGGCAAGCGTTCGCTCGCGACGGAACTGCGGGAGCTGATCGAACAGCCGACGCAGCCGGGCAACCAGCGCGCGAAGGTCGACGACGTGCTGTTCACCGAATTCGTCGTCCAATAACGCGGCCGGACAAGGAGCGCGCATGGGCCACCAGGAGTTCATGTCCCAGGAGGAGGTCGACGCCCTCCTCAAGGGCGTCACGGGCGAAACCGATTCAGTCGACGAGCAGCGCGACACGTCGGGCGTCCGCCCCTACAACATCGCGACGCAGGAGCGGATCGTCCGCGGCCGGATGCCCGGCCTCGAGATCATCAACGACCGCTTCGCGCGCCTCTTGCGGATCGGCATCTTCAACTTCATGCGGCGCACGGCGGAAATCTCCGTGAGCCAGGTGAAGGTGCAGAAGTACAGCGAGTTCACCCGCAACCTGCCGATCCCGACGAACCTGAACCTGGTGCACGTGAAGCCGCTGCGCGGCACGTCGCTGTTCGTGTTCGACCCGAACCTCGTGTTCTTCGTCGTCGACAACCTGTTCGGCGGCGACGGGCGCTTTCACACGCGCGTCGAGGGCCGCGACTTCACGGCCACCGAGCAGCGGATCATCGGCAAGCTGCTGAACCTGGTGTTCGAGCACTACACGACCGCGTGGAAGAGCGTGCGGCCGCTGCAGTTCGAATTCGTGCGCTCGGAGATGCATACGCAGTTCGCGAACGTCGCGACGCCGAACGAGATCGTGATCGTCACGCAGTTCTCGATCGAGTTCGGGCCGACGGGCGGCACGCTGCACATCTGCATGCCGTACTCGATGGTCGAGCCGATCCGCGACGTGCTCGCGTCGCCGATCCAGGGCGAGGCGCTCGAGGTCGACCGCCGCTGGGTGCGCGTGCTGTCGCAGCAGGTGCAGTCGGCCGAGGTCGAGTTGAGCGCGAATCTCGCCGAGATCCCGTCGACTTTCGAGAAGATCCTGAACCTGCGTGCGGGCGACGTGCTGCCGCTGGAGATCGAGGACACGATCACCGCGAAGGTCGACGGCGTGCCGGTGATGGAATGCGGCTACGGCATTTTCAATGGTCAATATGCGTTGCGCGTGCAGAAGATGATCAGCGCGGGCGACACGATGAAGGAAGGTGGATATGAGTGAGCTGAACCCGACGCCCGAACTCGACCCGCAGGCGCTCGCCGACGCGGCGCTCGCGGAATCGGCCGCGGCCGTGCCGGCGGCACCCGCCGCGGCGGAAGAAGAGTCGAGCCTGGATGACTGGGCCGCCGCGCTGGCCGAGCAGAACCAGCAGCCGGTGCAGGCGGGCGCGACCGGCGCCGGCGTGTTCCAGCCGCTGTCGAAGGCCGCCGCCAGCTCGACGCACAACGACATCGAGATGATTCTCGACATCCCGGTCAAGATGACCGTGGAGCTCGGCCGCACGAAGATCGCGATCCGCAACCTGCTGCAGCTCGCGCAGGGTTCGGTCGTCGAACTCGACGGCCTCGCCGGCGAGCCGATGGACGTGCTCGTGAACGGCTGCCTGATCGCGCAGGGCGAGGTCGTGGTCGTCAACGACAAGTTCGGCATCCGGCTGACCGACATCATCACGCCGGCCGAACGCATCCGGAAGCTGAATCGGTGAACGTCGTGAAGTCCGGCCGCGGCGCGTGCCTTTTGCCGAGCGTGGCGGCACTGGCCATCGCCGCGTCGTTCGTCTGCGCGCCGGCCGGCGCCGCCGACATGAACGCGGTGAACAACGCCGGCGCCATCGCGTCGAGCGTGACGGTCGGCTCGGCCGTGCCGTCGCTCGGCGTCGGCGCGGTGCTGCAGACGCTCGTCGGGCTCGCGGTCGTGATCGGCCTCGTGTTCGGCTGCGCGTGGCTCGCGCGCCGCTTCGGGTTCCAGCCCGCGCGGCGCGGCGGCCCGCTGAAGGTCGTGTCGAGCGTCGGGCTCGGCGCGAAGGAAAGCGCGACGATCGTCGAGATCGGCGATACCTGGCTCGTGCTCGGCGTCGCGCCGGGCAACGTGCGGCTGCTGCATACGCTGCCGGCCGGCTCGGCGGCGGTCACGACGGCGCCGGCTTCGGCCGACGCCCCCGCCGGGGCCGCATCGGACGAACGCGGCCAGCCCGGCACGTTCGGCGCGCGATTTCGCGACGCGCTCGCGGGCGAAGCCGCGAAGCGCTTCGGGCGCGGCAAGGACCGCTGACATGGCGTCGCGCCCTCTTTCCGTATTCGCATCTCGATGAAACACGAATTCCTGCGTCACGCGGCGCGCTTCGCGCCCGTGCTGATCCTCGGCCTAGCCCCCGCGCTCGCGTGCGCGCAGGCGGCCGGCCTGCCCGCGTTCAACACCAGCCCGGGCCCGAACGGCGGCACCACCTATTCGCTGAGCGTGCAGACGATGCTGCTGCTCACGATGCTGTCGTTTCTGCCGGCGATGCTGCTGATGATGACGAGCTTCACGCGCATCATCATCGTGCTGTCGCTGCTGCGACAGGCGCTCGGCACCGCGACGACGCCCCCGAACCAGGTGCTGGTCGGCCTGGCGATGTTCCTCACCTTCTTCGTGATGTCGCCGGTGCTCGACCGCGCGTACGCAGACGGCTACAAGCCGTTCTCCGACGGCGCGATGCCGATGGAGCAGGCCGTGCAGCGCGGCGTCGCGCCGTTCAAGAGCTTCATGCTGAAGCAGACCCGCGAGACCGATCTCGCGCTGTTCGCGAAGATCTCGAAGGCCGCGCCGATGCAGGGCCCGGAAGACGTGCCGCTGTCGCTGCTGGTCCCCGCGTTTGTCACGAGCGAGCTGAAGACCGGTTTCCAGATCGGCTTCACGATCTTCATCCCGTTCCTGATCATCGACATGGTCGTCGCGAGCGTGCTGATGTCGATGGGGATGATGATGGTGTCGCCGTCCACCGTGTCGCTGCCGTTCAAGCTGATGCTGTTCGTGCTCGTCGACGGCTGGCAGCTGCTGATCGGCTCGCTCGCGCAGAGCTTCACGTAAGCGGAGGACGCGCGCGATGACGCCCGAACAAGTGATGACGCTGGCGCACCAGGCGATGATGGTCGGCCTGCTGCTGGCCGCCCCGCTGCTGCTGGTCGCGCTCGCGGTCGGCCTCGTCGTGAGCCTGTTCCAGGCCGCGACGCAGATCAACGAATCGACGCTGTCGTTCATCCCGAAGCTGCTCGCGGTGGCCGCGACGCTCGTGATCGCCGGCCCGTGGATGCTGACGACGATGCTCGACTACCTGCGGCAGACGCTGCTGCACGTCGCGACGCTCGGCGCCGGCTGAGCGGCACGCCAGGCTCCGTACCGCCGCGATGTTCTCGGTTACCTACGCGCAGCTCAACGGCTGGCTGACGGCTTTCCTGTGGCCGTTCGTGCGGATGCTCGCGCTCGTCGCGACGGCGCCCGTGGTCGGCCACGCGGCGGTGCCCGTGCGCGTGAAGATCGGCATCGCCGCGTTCATGGCGCTGGTCGTCGCGCCGACGCTCGGCGCGATGCCGGCCGTCACCGTGTTCTCGGCGCAGGGCATCTGGATCGTCGTCACGCAGTTTCTGATCGGCGTGGCGATGGGCTTCACGATGCAGATCGTGTTCGCGGCCGTCGAGGCGGCCGGCGACTTCATCGGCTTGTCGATGGGGCTCGGTTTCGCGACCTTCTTCGACCCGCATTCGAACGGCGCGACGCCGGCGATGGGCCGTTTCCTGAACGCGATCGCGATGCTCGCGTTCCTTGCCGTGGATGGCCACCTGCAGGTATTCGCGGCGCTGGCCGCGTCGTTCCAGTCGCTGCCGGTGTCGGCCGACCTGCTGCACGCGCCCGGCTGGCGCACGCTCGCCGCGTTCGGCGCGACCGTGTTCGAGATGGGGCTGCTGCTCGCGCTGCCGGTGGTCGCGGCGCTGCTGATCGCGAACCTCGCGCTCGGGATCCTGAACCGCGCGGCGCCGCAGATCGGCATCTTCCAGATCGGCTTTCCGGTGACGATGCTGGTCGGGCTGTTGCTCGTGCAACTGATGATCCCGAACCTCGTGCCGTTCGTGGCGCACCTGTTCGACATGGGGCTGGATGCGATGGGGCGGGTGCTGGTGGGGTGGCGGTAGGCCGCTTGAGCCCCCGATTGCTGGAAAACCCCTAAAGGAATCGCCGGACCGCGAAAGGTAGCGGAAGGTTTCGTCTCCCTATACTCGTCAGGACGATGCAGCAAGCATCGCGCCAAACGAATACAACGAAGGAGACGACCCCGATGCGACCCATCCTGCGCACCCTCGCCGTTGCAGCCAGCCTGAGCTGCGCGCTCGCCGCTCACCCCGCCTTCGCCGACGACGGCGGCAAGGTCACGATCATGGTCGGCGGGATCGCCAAGCTGATCTACCTGCCCGCGCGGCTCACGCAGGAGCTCGGCTACTTCAAGGCGGAAGGGCTCGACGTCGAACTGCTGTCGCAGCCGGCCGGCGTCGATGCCGAGAACGAGCTGCTGGCGGGCGCCGTGCAGGGCGTCGTCGGCTTCTACGACCACACGATCGACCTGCAGAGCAAAGGCAAGGAAGTGAAGGCGATCGCCGTGTTCGGCCAGGTGCCGGGCGAGGTCGAGATGGTGTCGACCAAGGCCGCCCCCACCTTCAAGTCGATGGCCGACGCGAAAGGCAAGACGCTCGGCGTGACGGGCCTCGGCTCGTCGACGAGCTTCCTCACGCAATATCTCGCGCTGCAGCACGGGGTGACGTCGACGCAGTACACGATGCTGCCGGTCGGCGCCGACGCGAGCTTCATCGCCGCGATCAAGCAGGGTCGCATCGACGCCGGCATGACGACCGAGCCGACGGTGTCCGCCCTCGAGAAGATGGGCGACGCGAAGGTGCTGGTCGACCTGCGCACGCTGGAAGGCACGCGCGCCGCGCTCGGCGGCACCTATCCGGCCGCGAGCCTGTACGTGCAGTCGGCGTGGGCCGATTCGCACAAGGCCGAAGCGACCAAGCTCGCGCACGCGTTCGCGAAGACGATGCAGTTCATCCACACGCACAGCGCGGAGGAAATCGCCGCGAAGATGCCGGCCGACTACCAGAAGGACAAGGCGCTGTACGTGTCCGCGCTGAAGGCATCGCTGCCGATGTACACGGCCGACGCGAAGATGCCGGCCGACGGCCCGGCGACGGTGCTGAAGGTGCTGTCGGCGTTCAACCCGTCGGTGAAGGGCAAGCACATCGACCTGGCGCGCACCTACACCAACGATTTCGTGAACGCGAAGTAATCGAGAGCGATACAGGCGCCGGCGGCGGCGATCCCGCCGCCGCGCGTTCCCCGTTCCGGCCCGGTTGACCGGCCCGGCGTCGCCACGATGCGGCGCCCTCCTCACCCGCAGGACGAATGCGATGAATCAGGCAGTTTCCCCGAGCACACCGGCGATCGAGTTTCGCAATGTGTCGTGCCGCTTCATTTCGCCGGAAGGCAAGGCCACCGTCGCGCTGCGCGACTTCAGCATGAACGTCGCGCGCGGCGAGTTCATCGCGATCGTCGGGCCGACCGGCTGCGGCAAGTCGACCACGCTGAACCTCATCACCGGCCTGCTCAAGCCGGCGTCGGGCGAGGTGCGCGTGATGGGCCGCCCGGTCGACGGGATCGACCCGCGCATCGGCTTCGTGTTCCAGGCCGACGCGGTATTCCCGTGGCGCAACGTGATCGACAACGTCGCGGCGGGCCCGCTGTTTCGCGGCCGCTCAAAGGACGTCGCGTACGCGCAGGCCGAGGAATGGATCCGCAAGGTCGGCCTCGACAAGTTCACGAAGCACTACCCGCATCAGCTCTCCGGCGGGATGCGCAAGCGCGTCGCGCTCGCGCAGACCTTCATCAACCAGCCGGAAATCCTGCTGATGGACGAGCCGTTCTCGGCACTCGACATGCAGACGCGCACGCTGATGCAGGACGAACTGCTGCAGTTGTGGTCCGCGAACAAGGGCTCGGTCGTGTTCGTCACGCACGACCTCGAGGAGGCGATCGCGCTCGCCGACCGCGTGTTCGTGCTGACCGCACGCCCCGCGACGCTCAAGCGCGTGTACGAGATCGACCTGCCGCGCCCGCGCGTCACGTCGGAGATTCGCTACGACACGCGCTTCATCGAAATTTCCAAGGACATCTGGCACGACCTGCGCGAAGAAGTGCAGATCGGCTGACAGCAGCAAGGACAGGACAGGAGCATGACCGACATGACGCTTCCCCCCACCGCCATTCCGGCAACGTCGCTCGAGGACGAGTCGCGCGCCGCTCAAACCCGGCTGCGCCGCCGCCGGCAACTGATCATCGGCCTGCGGATCGCCGTGCTCGTCGTCGTGCTGGGCGGCTGGGAACTCGCCGCGCGGCTCAAGTGGATCGATTCGTTCTTCTTCTCGCAGCCGACGCTGATCTTCGCGCAGATCCAGGACTGGTTCGTCAACGGCACGTCGCAGGGGCCGCTGCTCACGCAGGTCTGGGTGACGCTCGAGGAAACCACGATCGGCTTCCTGATCGGCTCGGTCGCCGGCGTGATCTGCGGGATCGTGCTCGGCCGCAACAAGCTGATGGCCGACGTGTTCGGCCTGTACATCCAGATCGCGAACTCGATCCCGCGCGTCGTGCTGGGCTCGGTGTTCGTGATCGCGCTCGGCCTCGGGATGGCATCGAAGATCGCGCTGGCCGTCGTGATGGTGTTCTTCGTCGTGTTCGGCAACGCGTTCCAGGGCGTGCGCGAAGCCGACCGCTACCTGATCGCGAACGCGCAGATCCTCGGCGCGTCGCGCCGGCAGATCACCACGTCGGTCGTGATCCCGTCCGCGCTCTCGTGGATTCTCGCGAGCCTGCACGTGAGCTTCGGCTTCGCGCTGGTCGGTGCGGTCGTCGGCGAATTCCTGGGTTCCAAGCAGGGCATCGGCCTGCTAATCTCCACCGCCCAGGGCGCGTTCAACGCGAGCGGCGTGTTCGCGGCGATGATCGTGCTGGCCGTGGTCGCGCTGGCCGCCGACTATCTGCTGACCTGGCTCGAGAAGCGCCTGCTCAAGTGGCGCCCCGCCGCGTTCTGAGCAGCGCACGCATCGGATCACACGCCCGAACCGCGCCGGTTGCCCCGGCGCGGTTCGGCATTGAGGAGAAGGAATGGCGCACAGCCTGCGCGGGCGGCTCTTGTGGTGGCTGCTGCTGCCGCTCGCGGTGTTCGTGCTGATCGCGGGCGCGATGTCGTACGACACCGCGCGGACCACGGCCGGGCTCGTGCAGGACAGCGCGCTCGTCGCGTCCGCGCGCACGATCGGCGAGGACGTCGAATGGCGCGACGGCTATCTCGCGGCCGACGTGCCGCCCGCCGCGCTGGAGATCTTCGAGTCGCCGTCGGCCGATTCGGTCTACTACAAGGTGATCGACAGCCGCGAGCGGCTGCTCGCCGGCAATCCGGCGCTCGCCCTGCCCGAACGGCACGGCATCGAGCCGACGCTGTACGACATGGCACTCGACGACGTGCCGCTGCGCGCGGTGGTCTACGACCGCCAGCTGTACAACGAGGGCAAGATCGAGACGGTCACGGTGGTCGTCGCGAAAACGACGCGCTCGCACGATGCGATGGTCGCGACGATCTGGCGTCCGCAGCTCGTGCGCCTGTCGCTGATGCTGGTGCTCGCGGTCGTGCTGGTCTATCTCGGCCTCACGCTCGAGCTGCGCCCGCTGATGAAGCTGAAGGACGACGTCGCCGACCGCGGGCCAATGGAGCTGGAGCCGATTCGCCCGGAGCGGCTGCAGCACGAGCTGCGGCCGATCGTCGACGCGATCAACCAGTGCATCGCGCGGCTCAATACGCACACGGCCACGCAGCGCCGCTTCATCGCCGACGCCGCGCACCAGTTGCGCACGCCGATCGCCGTGCTCGATACGCAGATCCAGTATGCGCGGCAGCGCGAGCACAACGATGAGGAACTCGCGTCGGTGCTCGACAGCATGCAGCGCAGCAGCCGCAAGATGGCCGACGTGACCGACAAGCTGCTGCTGCTCGCGCACGCGGAAGCGACGCCGTCGACGCTGCTCACGCATCGCGTCGATCTCGCCGCCGTCGTATCGAGCGTGCTGGAGGAAACGATCGTGCTCGCGCAGCAGCGCGACATCGACCTCGGCGCCGATCTCGGCGAACGGCTCGACGTCGCGGGCAGCGACAGCCTGCTGACCGCGCTGGTGATGAACCTCGTCGACAACGCGGTGCGCTATACGCAACCGGGCGGTTGCGTGACGGTCGCCGCGCGGCGCGACGGCGACGCCGTCGTGCTCGACGTGGTCGACAACGGCCCCGGCATTCCGGCCGAAGCGCGGCCGCACGTGTTCAAGCGGTTCTACCGCGTGTCGGCCGACACCGAAGGCTCGGGCCTGGGTCTCGCGATCGTCCGCGAGATCGCGCAGGCGCACGGCGGCAGCGCGTCGCTCGCGCCGGGGCCCGGCAATCGCGGTATCGTCGTGACCGTGCGGCTGCCCGCATACGCCTGAAGAGAAGTCGCCATGAAACTCCTGCTGGTCGAAGACAACGCCGAACTCGCGCACTGGATCGTGAACCTGCTGCGCGGCGAGGATTTCGCGGTCGACTGCGTCGGCGACGGCGAACGCGCGGACACGGTACTGAAAACCGAACGCTACGACGCGGTGCTGCTCGACATGCGGCTGCCGGGCATCAGCGGCAAGGAAGTGCTCGCGCGATTGCGGCGCCGCAACGACAACGTGCCGGTGCTGATGCTGACCGCGCACGGCTCGGTCGACGACAAGGTCGACTGCTTCGGCGCGGGCGCCGACGACTACGTGGTCAAGCCGTTCGAATCGCGCGAACTGGTCGCGCGGATCCGCGCGCTGATCCGCCGGCAGGCCGGTGTGGGCACGACACAGCTCGTATGCGGCGATCTCGTCTATGCATTCGGCACGCGCGAATTCCGTTGCGGCGACGCGGTGCTCGCGCTGCGCCGCCGCGAGCATGCGATTCTCGAAACGCTGATGCTGCAGCAAAACAAGACGGTGTCGAAGGCGCGGCTGATGGACAGCGTGTTCGCCCTCGACGACGAACCGAGCGCGGATGCGATCGACATCTATATCCACCGGCTGCGCAAGCATCTCGCGGGCAGCACGGCCGAGATCATCACGCTGCGCGGGCTCGGCTACATCCTGCGCGAGAAGAACGCGCAGGACTGACGGCCCCGCCTCCGGCGTCGATTCGTAGCACGTAACGTGTCGGCAGCCCGCGGGCGGCCTGCCGGGCTCGCGTCCGCCCGCCTGCCCGATTCGCGATTATTGCGCGTTCGGTGTTTTCACCGATCCGATTCTTTCCTCCGGGAAAGCGGCGTGAAGGATTCCACCCTCTACGATGCTACATGTCGGCCCCCTCGCTGTGGCCGGCAACAGCTGGCATACATTACGTACTGCCAACAAACAGATTTCAATGCGGCAGCTCGGAGGAGACGATCTTGAAACGAAAAACCCTTGCCCTTTCCATCGCGGCGGCAGGCCTGTGCGCCGGCACCCAGGCGCACGCGCAGTCGAGCGTGCAGCTCTATGGCCTGATGGACCTGAGCTTTCCGACCTACCGGACCCACGCCGACGCGAACGGCAATCATGTGATCGGCATGGGCAACGAAGGCGAACCGTGGTTCAGCGGCAGCCGCTGGGGCCTGCGAGGCGCCGAGGACATCGGCGGCGGCACGAAGATCATCTTCCGCCTCGAAAGCGAATTCGTGGTCGCGAACGGCCAGATGGAAGACGAAGGCCAGATCTTCGACCGCGACGCATGGGTTGGCGTCGAGGACGAGCGCTTCGGCAAGCTGACGGCCGGCTTCCAGAATACGATCGCGCGCGACGCATCGGCGATCTACGGCGACGCGTACGGTTCCGCGAAGCTCACGACCGAGGAAGGCGGCTGGACCAACTCGAACAACTTCAAGCAGATGATCTTCTACGCGGCTGGCCCGACCGGCACGCGCTACAACAACGGCCTCGCGTGGAAGAAGCTGTTCAGCAACGGCATCTTCGCGAGCGCCGGCTACCAGTTCAGCAACTCGACCTCGTTTGCGACCGGCTCCGCATACCAGGTCGCGCTCGGCTACAACGGCGGGCCGTTCGCCGTGTCGGGCTTCTACAACCACGTGAACCACAACGGCTTCAGGAACCAGACGTTCTCGGTCGGCGGCGACTATTCGTTCAGTATCGTGCGCCTGAATGCCGGCTACTTCCGCTACAACGGCGACCAGGGCTCGCTCGGCCAGCGCCATGACGATTCGTGGACCGTGTCGATGAAGATCGCGCCGAAGGGCGCGCTCGATTACGAGCTCGGCTACCAGCAGATGCGCGTCAAGAACGCCGCGTACAACGCCGACGGCTTCACGCCGAACGCGAACCTCGGCGCGTTCAGCCTGACCAACGGCGTCGGCAACGGCTTCAAGGAGACGATCTACGGGTCGGTGTTCTACCACCTGAGCAAGCGCACCGAGGTGTATCTGGCCGGCGACTACATGAAGCTGCATGGCGGCTACACGGTGTCGTCGACGTTCGGCGCGAAGAACCAGCTCGAACTGACCTCGGGCATCCGCACGCGCTTCTGACCCCGCGGCCGGGGCGCGCCGCGCCCCGCCGTGCCCTTCGTTCGGGATTCTCCATGCGGGCACGCCGGCGCATTGCGCCGACCGTGCCCTTTTTTTCGTCGTTTTCGGCCCGTGCGGGGCCCCCGTGACACGCCGGTCGGCCGGCGCCGCGACAACCGGCCCGAAGCCGCTTGCGGCCCGTGGGACGGGCGATCGCGGTCGATGCACGCACGATCGCCTCACATCGGTGCTTGACCTGCGCCGACCGACTCGCTAGCGTTTCGGGTTTGCCCGGGTGGCCATTGCCGCCGGTGCCGTGAGTGCGCCCGACGTCCTGGCGCACGCGGCCGGGCTCCGATGGAAAAAACGATGCAGAAACTCGATGCGGCGAGCCCGCAGGCGATGTCGACGGATTTCACCGCCGACAACGTCGCGCGCCTGAAGGCGCTGTTCCCCGAACTCGTGACCGAAGGCCCGGACGGCGCGTCGGTCGACGTCGACGTGCTGAAGGCGCTGGTCGGCGAGCGCACCGTCGGCGACGCCGACGAGCGCTACGGCTTCCACTGGCACGGCAAGCGCAGCGCGCGCCAGGCCGCGCTCACGCCGTCGACGGGCACGCTGCGTCCGTGCCCCGGCGACAGCGTCGCGTGGGACGACACGCGCCATCTCGTGATCGAGGGCGACAACCTCGACGTGATGAAGCTGCTGCACAAGAGCTACGCGGGCAAGGTGAAGCTCGTCTACATCGACCCGCCGTACAACACCGGCAGCGATTTCGTCTATCCGGACGACTTCAGCGACAGCATCCGCCACTACCTGGCGATGACGGGCCAGACCGACGGCGGCATGAAGCGCAGCACCAACACCGAGGCGAACGGCCGGTTCCACACCGACTGGCTGAACATGATGTATCCGCGCCTGAAGCTCGCGCACGCGCTGCTGTCCGACGAAGGGCTGATCGCCGTGCACATCGACGAGCATGAAGTGCACGCGCTCGTGCTGATGCTGCGCGAGATCTTCGGCGAGGAGAACGAGCTCGGCGTCGCCGTGTGGGACAAGCGCAACCCGAAAGGCGATGCGCGCGGCGTCGCGTATCAGCACGAATCGCTGGTGCTGTTCGCGCGCAACGCAGAGACGCTGCTCGAGCAGGCGCCGCTGAAGCGCCCGAAGCGCAACGCGCAGCGCATGCTGGATGCCGCGCACGACGCGGTGTACCGCAGCGGCAACGCGAAGGACGCGCAAAAGGCATACCGCGCGTGGATGAAGGCGCAGACCAACCTGTCGGGCGGCGAGGTGATGTACGACCGGCTGTCGGCCGACGGGCGCGTGTACCGCCTCGTGTCGATGGCGTGGCCGAACAAGAAGAAGGCGCCGGAAGAGTATTTCACGCCGCTGATCCACCCGGTCACCGGCAAGCCGTGCGCGATGCCGGCGCGCGGCTGGCGCAACCCGCCCGCGACAATGCAGGCGCTGATCGAGCGCGGCCAGATCGAATTCGGTCCTGACGAAACCACGCAGCCGCAGCGGATCTACTACCTCGACGAGAACATGTACGAGAACGTGCCGTCGGTGCTGCCGTTCGCCGGCTCCGACGACGCGCTGCTGAAGACGCTCGGCATCCCGTTCGACCAGCCGAAGCCGGTCGATTTCGCGGCGGCCGTGATCGGCTGGTGCACGCGCGGCGACGACATCGTGCTCGACTGCTTCGCCGGCTCCGGCTCCACCGGCCACGCGGTGATGCAGGTGAACGCGACCGACGGCGGCGCGCGCCGCTACATCCTCGTGCAGCTGCCCGAGGCGCTCGACCGCCGCGACAAGACGCAACTGGCGGCCGCCGATTTCTGCGCGAAGCTGAAGAAGCCGCTGACGCTCGCGGAAATCACGAAGGAACGCCTGCGCCGCACCGCGCAGCAGGTCGCGCGCGATTATCCGGAAAGCTATGGCGATCTCGGTTTCCGCGTGTACCGGCTCGACACGACCAACGTGATCGAGTGGGATCCGCGCCGCGACGATTTCGACCACGCGCTCTTCGCATCCGTCGAGCACGTGAAGACGGGCCGCAGCGAGGACGACCTGCTCGCCGAGCTGACGCTCAAGCTAGGCCTCGACCTGTGCACGCCGGTCGAACATCACCAGATCGCGGGCAAGACCGTGCACCTGATCGGCCGCTCGATCGTCGCGTGTTTCGATGCGCGCATTTCGCGCGACGACGCGGGCCCGCTCGCCGACGGCATCGTCGAGCTGCTCGACGCGACCGGCGCGACGCGCGACGTCACGTGCCTGTTCCGCGACAGCGGCTTCGTCGACGACGTCGCGAAGCTCAATCTCGCCGCGCTGCTCGAACAGCACGGCGTGAAGCGCGTGCGGAGCCTGTGATGCGGCTGCATTTCGAAGCGGATCTCGATTACCAGCGCGAGGCGATCGACGCCGTCTGCGACCTGTTTCGCGGCCAGGAATCGTATCGCGGCGACTTCAGCGTGCTCGCGAACGCCGCGCCCGGCACGACGGCCGCCGCGCAAGGCTCGCTCGGCTTCGCGGTGTCGGAGCAAGGCGTCGGCAACCGGCTGTCGCTGACCGACGACGCGCTCGCGCGCAATCTCGCCGACGTGCAGCTGCGCGGCGGGCTGCCGCCGTCCGGCTTGCCCGGCTCGCGCGACTTCACCGTCGAGATGGAGACCGGCACCGGCAAGACCTACGTGTATCTGCGCACGATCTTCGAGCTGAACCGCCGCTACGGCTTCACGAAGTTCGTGATCGTCGTGCCGTCGATCGCGATCAAGGAAGGCGTACACAAGACGCTCTCGATCACCGAGGACCATTTCCGCGCGCTGTACGCGGGCGTGCCGTACGACTATTTCCTGTACGACTCCGCGAAGCTCGGCCAGGTGCGCCACTTCGCGGCGAGCGCGGCGATCCAGATCATGGTGATGACGGTCGCCGCGATCAACAAGAAAGAGATCAACAACCTCTACAAGGACAGCGAGAAGACCGGCGGCGAGAAGCCGATCGACCTGATCCGCGCGACGCGGCCGATCGTGATCGTCGACGAGCCGCAAAGCGTCGACGGCGGGCTCGAGGGGCGCGGGCGCGAAGCGCTCGCCGCGATGGCGCCGCTCTGCACGCTGCGCTATTCGGCGACGCACGTCGACCGCCACCACATGGTGTACCGGCTCGACGCGGTCGACGCGTACGAGCGCAAGCTCGTCAAGCAGATCGAGATCGCGTCGGCGATCGTCGAGGATGCGCACAACAAGCCGTACGTGCGGCTCGTCGGCGTGTCGAACCGGCGCGGCGCGATCAGCGCGCGCATCGAGCTCGACGTCGCGACCGCGGCTGGCGTGAAGCGCCAGATCGTGTCGGCGACCGACGGCGACGATCTCGAACGCCTGACCAAGCGCGCGCTGTACGCGGGGCTGCGAATCGGCGAGGTGCATGCGGTGAAGGGTGCCGAATACGTCGAGCTGCGCCATCCGGAAGGCGAGGCGTTCCTGTCGCTCGGCGAGGCGTTCGGCGACATCGACACCCTCGCCGTGCAGCGCGAGATGATCCGCCGCACGATCCGCGAGCATCTCGACAAGGAATTGCGTCTGGCCGAGCGCGGCGTGAAGGTGCTGTCGCTGTTCTTCGTCGATTCGGTCGAGCGCTATCGCCGCTACGACGAAAACGGGATGCCCGTGAAGGGCGACTACGCGCTGATCTTCGAAGAGGAATATGCGCGCGCGGCGCGCGTGCCGGCCTACCGTGCGCTGTTCGACGGCGTCGACGTCGCGCTCGAAGTCGAGCGCGCACATAACGGCTACTTCTCGATCGACCGCAAGGGCGGCTGGACCGACACGAGCGAAAGCAGCGCCGCGGCGCGCGAGAACGCGGAGCGCGCGTACGGCCTCATCATGCGCGAGAAGGAAGCGCTGCTGTCGTTCGACACGCCGCTGAAGTTCATCTTCTCGCATTCGGCGCTGAAGGAAGGCTGGGACAACCCGAACGTGTTCCAGATCTGCACGCTGCGCGACATCCAGACCGAACGCGAGCGTCGCCAGACGCTCGGCCGCGGCCTGCGCCTCGCGGTCGACCAGGACGGCGAACGCGTGCGCGACCCGGGCGTGAACACGCTCACCGTGATCGCGACCGAGCGCTACGAGTCGTTCGCGGAGAACCTCCAGAAGGAAATCGAGGCCGATACGGGCATCCGTTTCGGGATCGTCGAGGAACACCAGTTCGCGGCGCTTCCGGTGCAGGAAGGCGACGGGCCCGCGCACGCGCTCGGCATCGAGCTGTCACGCGTGCTGTGGACGCATCTGCATGAGCAGGGCTACGTCGACGCACAGGGCAAGGTGCTCGACCGGCTCAAGGATGCGCTGCGCCAGAGCGCGCTCGTGCTGCCCGAGGCGTTCGAATCGCTGCGCGCGCCGATCGTCGCGACGCTGCGCAAGCTGTCGGGCCGCTTCGCGGTGCGCAATGCGGACGAGCGTCGCGCGATCGCGTTGCGGCGAGATGCATCGGGCAAAGCCGTCGTGTTCGGCGACGACTTCCGCGCGTTGTGGGACCGCATCCGCCATCGCACCGTGTACAGCGTCGAGTTCGACAACGCGAAGCTCGTGCGCGATTGCACGGCCGCGCTGCGCGACGCGCCGGACATCGCGCGCGCACGGCTGCAATGGCGCAAGGCCGAGATCGACATCGGCAAGGCCGGCATCGAAGCGATCGAGGTGGCGGGCGCCGGCACGGTGCTGATCGACGAAGGCGAGTTGCCGCTGCCCGACCTGCTCACCGAACTGCAGGACCGCACGCAGCTCACGCGCCGCTCGCTCGCGACGATCCTGGCCGACAGCGGCCGGCTCGACGATTTCCGCGTGAATCCGCAGCAGTTCATCGCGCTGGCCGCCGAGGCGATCAACCGCTGCAAGCGGCTCGCGCTGGTTGCGGGCATCGCGTACCGCAAGCTCGGCGAACGCCACGTGCATGCGCTCGAATCGTTCGAAAGCGAGGCGCTGACCGGCTATCTGCGCAATCTGCGGCCCGATGCGCGGAAGTCGATCCACGAGGCCGTCGTGTGCGAGACCGACGCGGAGCGTGCGTTCGCCGATGCGCTCGAAGCGCACGACGGCGTGAAGCTGTACGCGAAGCTGCCCGCATGGTTCCGCGTGCCGACGCCGCTCGGCAGCTATCACCCGGACTGGGCGGTGCTCGCGGAGCAGGACGGCGGCGAGCGGCTGTATTTCGTCGTTGATACGCCGAATGCCGACGGCGACGTGACGAGCGAGCACGAGCGCGCGAAGCTCGTGTGCGGCGAAGCGCATTTCCGTGCGCTGGTGGACGGCGGAGAGGCCGCGCGATTCGTGCGCGTCAGGCAGGCCGATGCGTTGTTCGAGCCGGTCGCAGCCGTCGCGCCGCTGGCGGGCGCGGGACGCTGAAACGAAGGGCGGCGACGAGCCGCCCTTTTTTTCGTTTCATCGATCCGGCCGCGATGAATCCGCTTGTCATACGGATGAAAGCGATTCGTATCCTCGCGGGTTCGCGCATGTGGTTACGGCTGGTTGCAAATCGGGGTCGATGCGATCGCGGTGCCCAGCACCTCCGTTTTCTCCCCGCCACGAAAAAGGGCGCCGAAGCGCCCTTTCTCCACATGCGTGCGCCGCAGTTACAGCGTGCGGCCGAATGCGTTGCGATGTGCGTGATGCGTGGATGTCGACGCATGCGCGGTATGGCCGTGCGTGTGCCCATGACCGTGACCCGGCTGCGTGCCTGCACGATCGGCGATCGTGTCGGAGCGGTCGGCTGCGCGCGCGAGGCCCTTATCGCGGTCGCCCGCGTGCACGCTGTTCGAGTTGCTCAGCGCTTCGCCGCTCATGTGGCCGGCGGACATGCCGCCCGCGTTGCCACCCATGCCGCCGGCACCGTGACCACCACCGTTGCCGCCACCACCGCCATTGCCGCCGGCCGCCGCATTCGCGGAAACGGCACCGAGTACGAGGAGTGCTGCAGCCAGTACGGACAGATATCGTTGCGTTTTCATTGTTTGCTCCCTGGAGCGTGTTCGAATGATTGCATTCTAGGAACACGCGGTTTCCGCGCGACTCGACGTTGTAAATGATCGTAACGGTGCGCAAGGTGCACATTCGTCAGATCAATGTGCGACATGCCGGTCGCGCGCGCGGACTGCGTGGCCGGCCGTCGTCGGACGAAGGGAGATGAAAGGCGGAAACGGCACCGTCGCGCCGTTTCCGCCGGTGAGCGCGCTTACTGCGCAGGCTGCACGCCCTGCGCGGCGGCCTTGCGCTGCGCCGCCACCTCCTGCTCGTGCTTCTTCGCCATGTGGTGGCCGACGATGCAGCCGCCGACCGCGCCGACCACGGCGTGATGTCCCGCGTAGTGGCCGGCGACGCCGCCCACCACCGCGCCCTTCATGCAGCCCGCCGCGTGCGCGCTGCCGATCGTTGCGAGCGCAACGACGGCGGCCGCCGCGCACGACCTGATGTGTCGAATGGGCATCATGCGATCACTCTCCTCTTGTCGTCGTGATCAGTATTCTCGTGAGCCGGTCGCCCGGTTCAGTTCCAGCGGCCGCGCCAGCCGTCGCCGTCACGCCAGGCGCGCTCGCGCCACTCGTGCTCGCGCCATTCACGGCGACGCCACTCGTGTTCACGCCATTGACGCGCACGCCAGTCGTCGTCGCGGTAACCCACCGGCGCGTACATCACCGGCGGAGGCGGCGCCACATAGACCGGCGCCGGCGCTTCATAAACGCCCGGCACACCGATCCCGACCGACAGGTCGACATGGGCCGATGCGACACCCGAAGCTGCCAGCGCCGCTACACCGAGAACTGCACCGAGGATAAGTTTCTTGCTCATTTCGCGACTCCCTGCACGTGTCGTGCGTCATGTGACTACGGTTCGGAGTCTAGGCACGGGGCGCCGACACAGGTGAAACCGGTCTGCGAGACCGGTAACGGACGTTTACGGGGAGGCGCAAAGCCTTGCAGGACAAGGGTGGCGCGCGATTCGACACGCCGTTGCGACGGCGCATCGAATCGGCAAAGGCGGGAATTTTTGCCGAAAAGCGCGCCGGCGACGCACGCCGTGCGCCCCGATCGAACAACGTTACGCGCGGATATCGTCGACGCTGCGCAGCCAGTGCACGCTGAACAGATTGTCCGCGTCGGTCCATACGGTGTCGGGCTCGAAGCCCGCCCGGCGCGCGATCGCATGGAAGCCGTCGATCGTGAACTTGTGCGAGTTCTCCGTGTGGATGTGCTCGCCCGCCTCGAAGCGGAATGCATGGCCACGCACGTGCACCGCTTGCGCGATATCGCTGACGAGATGCATTTCGATGCGCTGCCGTTCCCGGTCGTAAAACGCGTAATGCGAGAACGCGTCGAGATCGAAGTCCGCGCCGAGCTCGGCGTTCGCGCGGGCGAGGAGGTTCAGGTTGAACCGCGCGGTCACGCCCTGCGCGTCGTTGTACGCGCGATGCAGCGTGCGCGCGTCCTTCACGAGATCCACGCCGACCAGCAGGCCGCCGCCGCGCAACAGCCGCGCGGCGTCGCGCAGGAACGCATCGGCTTCCTCCGGCGAGAAGTTGCCGATCGTCGAGCCGGGGAAGAAGCCGATGCGCCGGCGCGGCGTCTCCGTCAGTTCGGCCAGTTGCTCGGCCTTCGTGTAGTCGGCCGCGATCGGCGCGACGTCGAGCCACGGATACGCGGCACGCAGCCGCGCGGCGGCGCCGTGCAGGTAGTCGGCCGAGATGTCGATCGGCACGTAGCGCGCCGGCGCGTTCGCGTAGTTGTCCGCACATGCGTCGAGCAGCACGCGGATCTTCTCGAGCGAGCCCGCGCCGAATTCGACGATGTCCGCATGCGGGCCGACGCGCCGCACGATCTCGGCCGCGCGATCGCGCAGGATGCCGAGTTCCGTGCGTGTCGGGTAGTACTCGGGCAACTCGCAGATGCGGTCGAACAACGCCGAGCCGGCCGCATCGTAGAAGTATTTCGGCGAAATGCTGCGCGGCGTGCGCGACAGTCCGTCGATCAGATCGCGCTCGAACGCGCTCGGCCGCGAATCGCGGGCGGGTTGCAGGCCACCGCTCGTGGCCGTCAGATCAGACGTCTCGCGCAAGTCGCACTCCCGTGAATTGCCAGCGCGCGGCCGGCGGAAAGAAATTGCGGTACGTCGGCCGTTCGTGCCCCGGCGGCGTCGCGATGCTGCTGCCGCGCAGGACCTGCTGGCCCACCATGAACTTGCCGTTGTATTCGGCGGCGACGCCCGCGAGCGGCCGAAAGCCCGGATACGGCTCGTAGGACGAACGCGTCCACTGCCACACGTGCCCGAGCATCTGCTGAATACCGTCCGCGCCGACTGCGGCTTCCCATTCGAATTCGGTCGGCAGGCGTGCACCGGCCCACTCCGCGTACGCGGCCGCTTCGTAGAAGCTCACGTGACACACGGGCGCATCGGGCGCGAGCGGCTCCACGCCGTGCAGACCGAACGCGCGCCATGCGTGTACGGTTTCCCGCTCACCATCGTCGTCGGAAATCCAGTAAGCGGGCCCCCGCCACCCTTCCCGCTGCACCGTCGCCCAGCCGTCCGACAGCCAGTATTCAGGGCGTGCGTAACCGCCGTCCGCGATGAAGGCCGCGAATTCCGCATTCGTCACGAGACGGTTCGCGATCTCGCTCGGACGCACGAGCGCCGTATGGCGCGGCCGTTCGTTGTCGAACGAGAACGTGTCGCCGTCGTGGCCGATCTCGACGAGTCCGCCCGGCTGTTGCAGCCAGCGCAACGGGCCGGCATCGCCCGCGGCCAGGGCCGCATGCCCATCGGTGCCGTTGCGCGGCCAGAACGCGGGCTTCAGCGGGTTGCACGAAAACGCATGCAGCATGTCCGTGACGATCAGCTCCTGATGCTGCTGTTCGTGATGCAGGCCGAGTTCGATCTCGGGCGCGATCGCGGCGAGCATCGTCGGATCGGCACCGTCGAGCGCGCGCAGCATCGCGTCGTCGACGTACTGACGGTACGCATGCACCTCGTCGAGCGACGGACGCGTGAGCAGCCCGCGCTGCGGCCGCGGATGGCGCGGGCCAAGCGCTTCGTAATAGGAATTGAAAAGGAACTGGAACGCGTCGTCGAACGGCGCGTAACCGCGCACGCGGCGCATCAGTACGACGGTTTCGAAGAACCAGGTCGTATGCGCGAGATGCCATTTCACGGGACTCGCGTCGGACATCGACTGCACGGCCTGGTCTTCGGCGGACAGCGTCGCCGTCAACGCGACGCTATGGGCGCGCACGTCCTGATAACGGCGCTGAAGCTGGGATGCAAGGAGGCTCATCGGTTTACCGTCCACGTCGCGATTCGCTGCGTTGCGTTGCCGGAAAAAGGAAAGCCTTGCGCTCGGATGCGCGCGGCTGACGTGCGACCTTCAATGCTGCGTCGTCGGGCAGCCGGCGCGCGCGCCGGGCCGCTGGTGCGGCGACACTTCATCTGCCCGTGCAGAACAGTATGGGCCAGAAATGTGAACGTCGCGAATCGGATTTCGGGCGAAACGAAGACGAAAGAAAAATGAAAGCACTCGCGCTTCGAGCAGCGGCGGCGTAACGAACCGTCGATGCCCGTGATGGCGGGGCCGAGAGGTCGAACGCAAAGGGCATGCCTGCGCGTCGGCATTACCGTCGCCTCATGACAGCCGCGCGGCACGCATGAAAGGTCGACGATCCGGGTGCACCGGAGGAACGGCGTCATGCAGTCGACATCGGCCCCGATCCGCACGTTGGCATCGCGGCCGTCGGTGCGATGTTCAACTGCCCTGCCCTCCGTGCGCTTCCCGGCTTTTGAAAAATTTTTCGCGTCGATGTCACACGCGCGGGGGGCTCGTTCGTCATATCACCGGAACCCACACGAAAGGAGAAGGAACCATGACTGCGAAACTCAATCCGTTTGCCGCCGCCCCCGCGCTGATGAAGAACTGGATGACCGTATCGGTCGCCGCCGCCGGGAGCCTCGAGCCGACGCTGATCGAGCTGGTCAAGATCCGCGCATCGCAGATCAACGCGTGTGCGAACTGCCTTAACATGCACACCGTCGAGGCGCGCGAGCAAGGCGAGACCGAGCAGCGCATCAACCTGCTGGCCGCGTGGCGCGAAGCGCCCTGCTACACCGACCGCGAGCGCGCGGCGCTCGGCTGGACCGACGCGCTCACGCGGCTGTCGGAGGGCCATGGCGCGCACGAAGCCGCGTATGCGGCGCTGAACGACCACTTCAGCCAGGAGGAACAGGTGAAACTCACAGTAATGATCAACGTGATCAACGGCTGGAACCGGCTGGCCGTCGGCTTCGGGCTGTGGGTCGATCCGGCTGAAGCGAAAGCCGCTGCCGCGAAGATGGTGGCCTGATGACCGACCTCGATCCGGCCGCGGGCAGCGCCGAAGACCGGGACGACGCTGCGGCGAGCTTCGATCCGCTGCGTCGCACGCTGATCCGCGTCGCGTACCGGATGCTCGGTTCCGTCGCGGACGCCGAGGACATCGTGCAGGAGGCGTTCATCCGTTGGATGGACGTCGATCGCACGGAGGTGCGCGTGCCCGAGGCGTTCCTGCGCCGCATGGTGATGCGCATGTGTCTCGACCAGCTGAAGTCCGCGCGGCACCAGCGCGAGACGTATATCGGCCCGTGGCTGCCGGAGCCGGTCGTCGAGGAAGATGAACAGGAGGACGTCACGCTGCCGCTGATGCTCGCGCTCGAACGGCTCTCGCCGCTCGAACGCGCGGCGTTTCTTCTGCACGACGTATTCGGCCTCGAGTTCGACGAGATCGCGACGACGATCCAGCGTGACCCGGCTGCATGCCGGCAGCTTGCGGCGCGGGCGCGCACGCATGTACGCGAGGCGCGGCCGCGGTTTCATGTCGAGAAGCAGCGCGGGATCGAGCTGGCCGAGGCGTTCTTCGCGGCGTCACGCAGCGGCGACATGGGCGCGCTCGGTGCGATGCTCGCCGAGGACGTGAGCCTGCATTCGGACGGCGGCGGCAAGCGGTCGGCCGCGGGCACGCCGGTGTTCGGCTTCGAGCGTGTGATGAAGGTGCACGAATACCTGGCCGGGCTGTTCGCCACGCATGCGTCGACGCTCGTGCGTGCCGGGTTCGTCAACGGGTTGCCGGGTTTCGTCACGCTGGAAGCCGACGGCGAGTTGCAGACCACGGCGCTCGAGATCGAAGACGGGAAGATCGTCGCGATCTATGTCGTGCGGAATCCTGACAAGTTGAAGCATCTGCATTGATGCTTGACGAGCGAGGGCTTTGTGCCCTGCCTTGTCGATTGCTGGCCGCCAGTCGTGCATGTATCGCACATGGAGCATCGCGCGCGTACATGCGCTATTTCGACCGCAAAAAGAAAAACGCCACGCGATGTTGCCGCGTGGCGTTTGTATGTTGGCGAGCCGGATTGCCCGTAGGCAATGCGCACTGCCAGACCCCTTCATTTTGTTCGTTGGTAGGCTCGATTGGATTCGAACCAACGACCCCCACCATGTCAAGGTGGTGCTCTAACCAACTGAGCTACGAGCCTAAGAAGCCGCGAATTATAGAGAGGGTTTTGGAGGTGCGCAAGTCCCTTCGTGAAAATTTTTTGAATCGGGCGTGTGCGGGTGTCGACGATCGATGAAGTCTCGCGATGCCGGGCACGTTGGCTTCACTGCTTCGCATCACAGTAAAACGTGTCGATGCGCTGTGATGTTATCCACATTGCCCTCTGGATAACCGTCCGGCAAGCCTCTGGATTCACAGTGGAACGATTGAGGATATGTCGGCGTGGCTGTGAATCGACGAAAAGTTGTTCTGTGCTTCACAGAGTTTTGCGTGTGCATCGCCGGTGGTTATGCGTTCCGATTCGTCTTGGAAATTCAGGGCGTTACGGAGGTTATCCACTGTGAGGCACCTAGCTTGTTAACTATCACTACGTATGTATACGAACTCTGGTAACACCTTTGGATAAGCACAGTCCGTCGACTGTGATCCGGGCAGGATATGCACTGCGTGCGGTGGATGGATCAAGCGACGTCGAAGCCGGTGACCAGTTCGAACGCTCGTATCTGTAGAATCGCCGGGGTTCAGGATCGTTGTCGGGTCAAGCGCCGACGATTCAACATGAGGTTCAATCCCGACGATCGATGAAGGCCCCCGTCGATCAGAGCTGGTGACGGATATCGCTGGCCGCGTCACGGGTGCTGATGGCCGATGTGGCCGCGGTTGCACGAGGATCCGTTATGACAAACACGCCACCGTCGTACGACATGACGGACGACACGACGCGGCGCAGGATCTTCTGGCTGCTTCAACGGCTGACCAGCTTTTCTCTCTGGAAGCGCAAGCGCGATGCGTTTGCGATCTTCGCGAATGAATATGAGAACGCGGTGAAGAACCAGTCCGCGGATGATCCGGAGCCCATGCCGGCAAATAATCTGCCGATGATCTTCGAGATCCTTGCGGCCTACGATCGAGGGTTGTCCGAGCTGGCCCGAGGGTGTCGGTTCGTCCGGCAGCGCGGCGAGCCGCTGCAATATGTGGTCGATCGGTACAACCATTTGAACGCGTATTTCTTCCCTCATCCCGATTACTGGGATCGCGGTGCGCAGGCTGCCCCGTACCCGCCGAAGGTCGATGCGCTTGTTCGACTGCTGCACGCATCGGAATACCAGATGGAGTATGCGCCGTTCGAGCCGGGATATACCGACCTCGCACAACTGTGCTCGGTTGGGCTGCTGCTTTCACCGCATGCATACGAACACAGCTTCTACACGCTGCCGTATCCGGTGTTTCCGGAGGACTTGCAGGAGATTCCGGAACCAGTCGGCCTGATGATCAAGTCCGGCGATAAAGTGCCTTGCGACGGCATCTGGGAACCCGTTACCGTCGAGCGATCGAAGTGGCTTGGCATCGTGCCGGTGGGCGGTTGCCGCGTGTTCCCGAACAGGGGGTGCTTCAATTACCTGGGCAGAGGAACGCGAGCGCCGAACGTCAGAGATGCAATGGAGCTGGCCGTGCGCACGCGATGGCGCTTGCTGTGGGAAGACAGGCGTTACGTGGATGGCGTCATTCCCGACGAGTCGTCGTATTTTCTCGAGGCAGGCGCGAAGCCACCGGCAGTTTCGGGGAAACAGGTGACGCGATGCCGCTGATGAATTGCCTGTCCCACGGACTCGTAGGCGGCGAGCTCGTGACGCGGACCGTATCCGACCTCATTAACGACCGCAGCAACTGGAAGGGCGGCCGTCGGATCGTCCCGCTGCTGCTCGTGCGGCACGAAATCGAGTATCCCGGCTACATGCTGGAATCCGAAGAGGCGAAAGTGCGCGAGCTGGGCGGTACGCATGAAGGAGGGGGTGTCTACCGCTTTAACGACGACGAGTCGATGGAAGCAGCCATCGGACTACTGACGGCAACGTGTGCTGATTGCTTAAGGGAATTGATGGCCGTGCAGAAAGAAGCGTAAGGTGAACGCGATGTCTAAGGGTGACGGATGGCCAAGCTGAATTTCGGGACCATCGGCCGATGCTCCGTCGATCTCGATATCGCGGCGCTGCTCGGTCTGGGGGCTGCCTGTGAAGAGTTTGCAAAGACCGGGCAGGGTCTGTATCACGGACGAAAGTGCGGCCAGAACGGATCCTGGGCCTGAGGACTAAGTCATCAGCGTGACCTTCGTGGCGAAGATGCCTCCCGGCATGCGTGGGCTCGGCAATGCGAGCCCGCTCGGGACGTCGATCAAGTACGTGATCTCCCCGGAAGCCGGCGAGATTCTCGGGACTTACTCGACAAAGTGATGTTCGTGCGACCGTAGCGCCCGAATGTCGCGTGTGGACAACCGGCACGCAAAACAATCAGGAACGCTGTGCGCCCCGTTACTATCTTCGTGCCCCGATAATCGGGGCTTTGGCCAGCCAGGCCCGGCATGATTCTCGCCCCCAGTCGCAGTCATGATCCGGGGGGTGTTGTCACCGGGCCTGGTGGGTGGCTGGTGAT